>JAISDG010000028.1 GCA_031265015.1 Spirochaetaceae bacterium
GGGGACGCAGGCGTCAGGGCGGTAACAGCCGTCATGGGGCTGCTGCGGACCGTCGTATACTTTTCCCTGGGCTTTGGCCCCACGGGACTTTTTGCCTGGTTTACCGGCCTTTCCCGGACCGGGGGCCTTGTCTGGGCATGCGTCATGGGATCGCTCATAGCGGTCTTTGCCCGGCTCCTCCGCCGGTTTATCCGGCGGGACCTGGATTCTTCCATCAAGCCCGACGAATTTCTGATGGAAACGGGGGTCCTGCTCCTTCCCCTGGAAGGGGGCCGAATTTCCAAAGCCGCGGTACGGCAGTTTGGCAGGGAAACAGAACTCTATGTCCGGTGCCGGGATCCCGAGGCACGGCTTCCCAAAGGAAAAACGGTCCGTATCGTTGAATACGATAATGATGTATACTGGATTGAGCCCCTTGAGTAACGGGGAAACCGGCGGCATCTCAAGATGGGCAAGACTGTCATCCGAACACTTTGCATTCATGCCCGGCCAAATGTAAACGCCGTCCTGCGGCGGGAAAAGTTATGAGGAGGATTTCATGTGGAACATGTTTTGGGAAAACGCTTATGGCCTGGTTTTCGGCGGGCTGGGAATACTGGCGTTTGTTGTCCTCATCGCGCTCCTCAAATCAATCATTCACGTATCGCTGCCCGACCGGATCATGGTAGTCACGGGCCGTAAAACAAGGCGAAACGGCAAAGCCTTCGGCTTTTCCGTCAACCGGGGCCGTACCACGGTCATCCCCTACTTCCAGGCCATCGGCTCCCTGGAGCTGGACGTGTTTCCCATCAATGTCCGGGTGGAGGGAGTGAACAGCGCCAACGGGATTACGGTGGGAGCCGACGCCACCGCCTGCGTCTGTATCGACGATGACGACGAGGCGATGCTCTACAGCGCCGTTGAACGGCTGATGGGAAAGGACAGCCGGCAGATTCACGCTCAGGTCCAGCAGACCCTGGTGGGAAACTTTCGCGGCGCGCTGAACAAGGCCACGCCCCTCCAGGCTATCGGCATGGAAGACGCGGGAGAAACGGGGGACGACAGCAATATCGGCGAACGGGCCCAGTTCCGGGCGGAACTGCTGGCCGACATTAATTCGGACCTCCATTCCTTCGGAATGAAGGTGGTTTCCGTGTCCCTGCAGAAAATCTGGGACACCTCGAATTATATCGCCAACCTGGCGCAGAAAACCCTGGCGGAAAAACGGCGCCAGGTTGAAATAGAAGAGTCCCGGCTGCGGGCCATTGCGGAACAGGCGGAAAGCGACGCCCACCGCCGCATCGAAGTTGCCCGGAACAAGGCGGACGAAGCGATCATTGTTGCCCGGCGGGAACTGGAGGTATACCGCCGGGAGTCCGCGGGGCTTATTAAGGAAGCCTCTTTCAAGGCCGATCAGGCCATCGCCGAAGCGGCCAACTCCGGAGAAGCCGGGGTTCAGAAGATGCTGGTGGAACTGCAAAAACTTAAAAACCAGACGGCGGTAACCCTGGAGGCGGAAGCCCTGGAAGAGGAAGCGAGGATCATCGCCGAAGGCGAACAGAAAGCGGTGGCCATCAGGCGGGCCGCCCGGAACGAAATCCTTAAAACCAAAACCGCCCTTTTAGCCGCATACGGCAGCGACGCCCAGGCCGTACTGTTCCTCCAGGAAAAGCTGCCCCTGCTCTACGAAACCTATATACAAGCCGCCCGGAACGCCAAAGTAGACAACTATGTCGCGATGAACGATGACGAAGGTTTTTCCGGCGCGGTAAACCGGGGTCCCCGGGCCTTTGCCGATTTTCTTAAAACCTTTGCCTCTGCCCTGGGGGTAGACGTAAAATCGCTGATTATGCCCGAAGCAGGAGGCGCCCAATGATTTTCTTTGCCATCGTTCTGGGAGGACTGACGGGAATTACCATTATCATTCAGCTTATCACCAACATGAAAATCGTTGGAGGCAACGAACTGGGAGTAGTTACCGGTTCGGGACGGCCCAAGGGATTCAGGACCTTTTCCGGGGGCCGGGCTTTTGTGATCCCCCTGGTCCAGCGTTTCAGCAAATTCGACCTGACTCCCATCACTATTGAAGTGGTGGTGGATTCCGCCATTGCCGCGGGGATCGTTCCCCTGAACGTCAAGGCCACCGTATCTTTTGCCATCGCGGGAAACGAAACGGGCCGGTCCCATGCCGTTACCCGGATTCTTAACCTGGCGGCGGACCGGAAAGAACTGGCGACCATTGCCGGGGACATCATCGAAGGACATCTGCGGGATTCCATCGCCAGCATGACCCCCGAACAGGTAATGAAGGACAAGGATGTTCTGGTATCCCGGATGATCAATGTCTGCAAGAGCGACCTGGAAAATATCGGGCTGGAGATCACCACCATGAACATCGCCGATGTGGACGATCACCGGCTTCCCGGCGTTGAAGAGCCGGACCTCTATATCGCGCTTCTCAAGCGGATCCAGTCCGCCAGTGCGGAAACCCGGGCCAGGGAGGCCCAGGCGGAAGCAAAAGCCGCGGCCGCGGAACAGGCGGAAGAGCGCCGGGCGGAAACGGAAGTGAAGAATCTGCGGAACGAACTGGACCGGCTTAAAGCGGAAGTACGGGTTAAGCTGGCGGAAGAGCTCCAGCGCCGGCAGGTGGGAGTGGAACAGGAAGCGGCCAATGCCCGGGCCAGGGTGTCGGGGGTAACCGCCGAGCTGGAGGCGGAAAAGCAAAAGATTGAGTTACAGCGGAACCGTTACCGGGCGGAAATTTTAATTCCCGCGGCGGCGGCCAAAGAAAAGGCGGTGCTTAACGCCGGGGCGGAAGTAGCCTCCTGGTTCCAGGTAGCCAGGGCGGAAATGGACCAGCTGGAAGTAACCCTTAAAACCATCCGGGAGGCGGGCCGGGACAAAGCGGGAAAAGCTGGAGCCGAAGAAAACCGGCAGGGCCTGGTATCCCCGGGCCGTACCGCATGGCTTATCGATAACTTTGAAAGCCTCTTTATACCCTTTGCCCAGACCCTTTCTCATTATCCGGCGGATCATGTGTCGGTGCTTACCGGGGCGGGGAGCGGCAGCGAGCCCATCTCCGCCATCCATCCCGGCGCGGTAGCAAAAGCCCGGAACGAAGCCGTCGCGGAAGCGCTGAAAGACTTGGGAATAAAAAAGCAGGGAGAAAAATAACATATGACGGATCAACCGCCAAAGAAAAAACGAAAACTATTTAAAGTACTCCGCTTTATTCTTTTTGTTCTGATTGCCGTTCCCCTAGCCGCGGAACTGTTCTTCTTTCTGACGCGCATCTCTCCCGGGTCGGCCATTCCCGATACCTTTTCCCTGTATGCGGAAGTTCCCGCTCCGGCGGAACTGGGGTCCAAAATTCTGGAACATGAATCCCTGCCAGAGCTGATGGTTAATCCCGCGCTGGCTTCCCTTACTCCGGTTTTAAGCCGCATCAAGGAAAGCGGGATCCTCCGGAAGCCCTGGTTCCGCTTTATGTTCCGGGGTTCCCTTTCCGCCGCGCTGCTTGACACCCCTTCCCGAAAGGGCGTACTGATTGCCGCGTGGGACTCGGCCTTTGCGGCGCCCCTGCTGCGCTTCCTTCCCCTGATAACCCGCTCCGCCAAAGCACCGGAAGAACTGCGGTATGTGGAAGATCATTTTGAATACCGTTCCGGCGATTCGGTTTTTTACATCGGCCGCAAACGGAACCTGCTGGTTTTTTCCGATGACAAGGCGTTGTTTACCGAAGCCCTTTTACCCGGTACCAGCGCGGAAAAAAAAGTCTTTACCATGAAAAACCAGGATATTTCCCTGCTCCTGTCCTCCACAACCCTTACTTCCGCCCTGGGAGAAAACAATCCTCTGTTA
Source organism: Spirochaetaceae bacterium (assembly GCA_031265015.1). GTDB lineage: Bacteria > Spirochaetota > Spirochaetia > Treponematales > Breznakiellaceae > JAISBN01. Next base: position 3,841 of record JAISDG010000028.1, read on the forward strand.
ACCCGGGCCTTTACCATGTTAAAGCTCCCGAATTTTATCGAGACGGGCATTGTCATTGAACCGAAGCAGCTGGACATCAGCATCGTTACCCCGGTGGATACGGACAGTGATGCCTTTGAAACGGTGCTTTCCAAAAATTCGGTTCCCCCGTCCCTGGTAAACATCCTGCCCGATACAACCCAGTACTGTACCTCCCTTTCTTCTTTAACCTTCCGGGAACTGCTGGCGGCGGCGGCGGAAGTACAGGACGGCCTTGAGAATACCCTGGTTACCGCCGATCGGGCCGCCAAAACCCTGCTGGGCTTAACCCTGGAGGATATTCTGTATTCCTGGACCGGCGACGAATTTGCCGTCTTCGGTCTTGAGGACCGGCCCGCGCCGGTTTTCGCGGTAAAAGTCGCGGATGAAACAAAACGGCAGGCGGTGTTTAACAAAGCCTTCCGATCTATCTTTTTACGGGAAGATACCCGCCTGGTGCTGGACGGAAACCGCATACCCCAGATAGAACTGCCGGCTTTTGTGGACGGCATCCTCCGCCTTATCGATGTCCGGCTGCCCGAGCCGTACTACACGGTTCATGAAGGATGGTTTTTGGTTTCCGAATCCCCCGAGAACATCCTGGCCGTAGTAACGGCCGTCCAGCAGAACCAGCTTTTGGCAAAGACCGGTATCTGGCATAAACTTACCAACAGCGCGGAGGACAGCAGCCTGTTTTCACCGGCCGCTTCCGGTTCCGGCAACGCCTCGCTTTCGCTTTTCTATTCGTTAAACCGGTCCCTGCCCTTTTTCCTGAAGGGAGGAAGCGCCCCGTCGTCAATCCTTAGAATGTACCGCCAGGGGTTGATGCGGGTCAGGATCAAGGACAAGGTCCTGACCCTGACCCTGTCGGCGGAACCGGGATCCGTCAGGGGACTTGAAAGCGTACCGGGGTATCCCATCGCCCTGGGCGGCAGAACGGGCAGCGCGGCCTACGCGGTGCTGAACAGGAGCGGCAGCGAAAGCAGGCTGCTGGTTTCCCGGGGCGCCGACGCCCTGTCGGTAAATCCCGCGGACCACAAAATTTATGAACTTAAGGGAGAGGATCCGGTCTGGGTGCTTCCGGCGGAAGGGCTTTCGCCAAAAACCATGAAAGAAAGCGCCGCCTGGGTGGTGAGTTCCCGGGGACTTGTAACATTAGTCAACGGAAACATGGAACCTTCGCCGTCCTTTCCGGTCATTACGGGGCTTAAGCTCAGCTGCGCTCCCGCGGCATGGGACGGCAGGATCTACCTTCCCGTGGAAGAAGCCGGCGGCCGGGGGGTTCTGTATACTATAGACAGTTCTGCCCGCATTGTTAAGCTTAAAACGGAGTTCGACTCCCCTATCCTGTCTCCGCCTTCTTTTGGGGAGAACTCTTTCATGACCCTGTATCCCAAGAGCTTCCTGGGAGAAATCTACCTCTGCGATACCGGCGGTATTCCCAGCGCGGGCTGGCCCCTTTATGCCTCGGGCATAGCCTATGGTTCCCCCCTGTTGTTTCGGAACTCCGGCTTAAGCGGCGGCCAGAACTCCGGCTTAAGCGGCCGGTCCTCCGGAACCCTGGTCGCCTTTATCACCATGGCGGGGGAACTTTCGGTCTACACCGAACAGGGCTCCGTCCTTTCCGGTTTTCCCATGGAATTGCCGGGGGTGTTTTATCTGCAGCCGGTCTGGGACGGCGAATATCTGTGGGCGGCGGCCGAACAAGGATCCCTGTTCCGGGTGGATCTGGACGGCCGCATGGCGGAACAGCAGGCGCCGGACTTAACCGTCAGGGAAGAGGGCTGTATCATGGCCGCCGACGTGGATAAAGACGGCATACCGGAAATTTTTATTTCCGGAGAGGGGAACGCTATTTACGGTTATTCCCGGAATCTTATATCCATCGAGGGGTTCCCCCTCACCGCCTGGGGCAGGCCCGCCTTTGCGGATCTGGATGCCGACGGTACCGTGGACTGCGCCGCCGCGGGAATGGACAACAAGCTCTACCGCTGGAGATTTAAACAGTAGGCAGGGATAAGAAAACCTTTAAAAACTCCGGTTTTTAAAGGGACCAATGAGCAGGAGGATTGCATGACCATGCTTATCCGCAGATCGTTTCCGGTTTTTCCTATTATAGCTGTTTTGCTGCTGGCAGGCTGTCAGAGTTTACAAAGGGATCTGCTCTATAGTTCCGATGGGGATGAAGCGGGACTGGCGGAGCTGGTGGAATTTATCGTTCCCCTGGACAGGGAAGCGGAAAAAAGCGCCGTCGACGCGGCCAGAAAAAAAATCGGCGACCTGGAAAAAACCAACATTAAAAACCGTTCCTTTGAAGGCAGGGTCGCCGCGTGGTCGGGCCGGCTTTTCCTTATAGAAGGAAAAACCAGGGATGCCGAAGCCCAGTTTAAAAAAGCTGAATCCCTTTATCCCGGCAGTATTGAAGGGCGGGTTCTTGCCATCCGGCTGGAGAGGGACCCTGAAAAACGGAGTTCCCTCTGCGAGGAATCTTTAACCGAAGCCCGGGGCGGGGGCTTTCTCGGACGGGAAGCGGAATTTTACATAGAGCTGGGCAGGATCCGGGTAGAGCAAAAAAACTACCGTGAAGCGGCAGCCGCCTTTGACAGCGCGTTCCCCCGGCTTGGCCCCGTCTATCGCGGTACCTACGGGGACGCGAGAAACGCCGCCTGGCAGCTCCGTAACCTTGATCCGGAAACTTCCACCCAAACCGTAGAGATAGGCCTTAAAAGTTCCATCACCTGGGAGGACGCAATTACCCTCAGCAGGACCGAAACGGCGCTGCTCTACTTTGCCGAAGGGGAAACATCTCTCAGCGCCGCCGATTTGTTTGCCCTGCTGGTACGGAATTCCGTAATACCCCCGGGGCAGGATATTTCCGCCACCGATGTTTCCGCCTTTACGGCCCCGCCGGCCGTCTATGATACGGTATTCCGTTCCGGCGCGGCCTGGTACCTCTGGCGGCTTCTGGCGGAAAACCGGGCGGACAAAAGCATCTTAACCCGGTACTCTTCCCGCTACCCCGACAGAAGCCCCATTCCGGATCTGCTCCGGCGGTCGATCTTTTTTGATGCGGTGTTAGGCTGCATTGAACGGGAATTCATGGCCCTGAGGGACGGGAGAAATTTTAACGGCGCCGGCACCGTAGGCGGGGCTGAATTTCTTCTAATGCTAAAAAAACTGGAAGGAAAGTAAGGGAAAACATAGCCTTCCTTAAGGCAGACGTGGGGGTGGCGGAATAACAATTTGAACCTGCAGACAAGCATGTGGCTTTCAGCCTGGCATGGGCGGGGGTGTTTAACTACGTAATACGTAAATATAAAAATGGCGGAGTGTTACGAAGAGATTTTGAAAATTATGGTGCGTTGGAGGATTATCTGAAACAATTCGGATATGATATAACAATAACAAAGAATGCAACAGCTATTCAAGATAATATAATTCTTGAGTCTGCAATAAAATTGGGAAGTGAATTTACGGGTTATAATCTATTGGGCAATCAACGCGGTACTTTTGCGGGAGAGATTCTAAGTACACCTGGCAGTGGTTGGAAATTTGAAAACCATGCATCTATAATACCAAATAATATTGGTGCAATTTTTTATAAGAGTAATCAAGATTCTTCTTTAAATTTTTTAAATACAAAATATAAAAATGGTTTTCTATTAGATGTCGGAGAATTGAACATTATGGATATAAAATAATGAAAACTAAGCTTTTTTTTAAAAGAAGGTTGCTATTCAAATCACTATTTGCAGGTATTATTTACACAAGTATTTCTACTCTTATAATAATATTGGGTATTTTATTTAATGTTAATTTTATATTTATATCTATATTTTCAATTATCACTAATATCCTGATAATTACTATTTTAAAAAAAGAAGAAAAAAAGATTAAAGCTTTTATATTTTTTTTATGTGTTTTTAGTTTTTTCCTTTTCATAGTGAGCGGCCTATTGAATGTGGTAATAAATATAGTAAATCCTAATATTGATATTGTTAGTTATTTTTTAATTGTAAGTTTATATTTTGTAATATCGATATTTTGTTATTTGATTTTTATTATATTTTCATAACAATTGTAGAATAGGGGGGGGTGTATGTACATGAAAAAATTTGATATACTAAAACGTTTTTTAGTACCTGTATTTGAAAGGCATGGATATGAAGAAAAAAAACTTAATTTAGATCGTCTCCGTTTTCAATTCAAAGAAAATGAAAGCATATGCGTCGATTTTGATTTTATTCACATGCATTTTGATTTATTAGAAACAACAATAAAACATCCCCGTATTGAAGATTGTGTCAAATTTCCCGAAGTGATTGACGGTCCAACTGAAGTTTGTTGGAATGGTGGCGCTTGGATGGGTTTTGATACAACTAATGACTTGATCGGGCTACTAGAATTCCAAATGTCTTGTTTTGAAAAATGGATTTTTGATTTATTGGCGGGTAAATCATATGATTATGTGTTTGCTATTTTAAGACAACAACGTGAGGAAATTACTAATAAAAATATGTCACGGGACGAATTATTTAAATACAGTGATACAATGAGAGAACGCGCCGATGAAATTTGTGCACGGCGATATAAACCTATTGTTTGGAATTTTGAAACAAAACAACGAGATCG
>JAISDG010000163.1 GCA_031265015.1 Spirochaetaceae bacterium
TCCAGGGTCGTGGCCCCGATACAGCGCAGTTCCCCCCGGGCCAGGGCGGGCTTAAGCAGGTTGCTCGCGTCGGTGGCCCCCTCGGCGGCACCGGCCCCCACCAGGGTATGGAGCTCGTCGATAAAAAGGATGATCTTTCCGTCCGCGGCCTGGACTTCGTGGATCACCGCCTTGAGCCGTTCCTCAAATTCTCCCCGGAACTTTGCCCCCGCGACCAAAGCCCCCAGATCGAGGGCCAGGAGCTTTTTCCCCTTAAGGCCTTCGGGCACGTCCCCGGCAACGATACGCCGGGCCAAGCCCTCGGCGATGGCGGTCTTCCCGACCCCCGGCTCCCCGATCAACACGGGGTTGTTCTTGGTCCGCCGGGACAGGACCTGCATAACCCGGCGGATCTCCTCGTCCCGGCCGATAACCGGATCAAGCTTTTCCTGCCGGGCCAGGGCGGTAAGGTCCCGGCAGTACTTGTCCAGCACCTGGTACTTTTCTTCCGGGTTCTGGTCGGTAACCCGCTGGTTGCCCCGGACTTCCTTGAGCGCCCCCAGGATCGCCTGCTTGTTGACTCCGGCCCGCCGGAGGATATCCCCGGCCTTCCCGTCCGAAACGGCGGCGGCGATCAGGATATGTTCCGCCGAAACATACTCGTCCTTCAGGGCCGCGGCTTCGGCTTCGGCCTTGGCCAGGACTTTTCCGGCGGCGCTTGAAAAATAAAGCTGGGCGGCCTCTCCGTAAATCTTGGGAACCGCCGAAACCAGCAGGTCCGCTTCCTGCAAAAGCTGGGCGGAATTGGCCCCAATCCGCTCGACCACGGGCCTTACAATGCCGCCGTCCTGTTCCAAAAGGGCTTTGAGGATATGCTCGGTCTCAACCTGGGCGTGATCGTTTCTCTGAGCTATGGAAGTAGCCTCGTTCAGGGCTTCCTGGGCTTTAATCGTAAATTTTTCATAATCCATACGGCGGAAACTCCAAAGGCGCCGGAAACCCCGCGGGGTTTCCGAAATCACCTATAGGATAAAAAATACAACAAAAAAGGCTGCAGGGCAAGTTTGGCCCGCCGGCGGCTGCTTTCGTCAGCGCGGGACCGCCCGGGAAGTCAGCCGAAAAGCGCCGCCGCTTCCGCCAGATCGGCGCAGCGCCGCCACACGGTCTTAAGGACCTCTTCGGAAGGCTCCGCCTGATCTTTTATAAAAACCGAGGGTATTCCCGCGGCGGCCAGGGCTTTAAGGCCCGCGGGGGAATCTTCAAAGCCCACACAGTCCTCCGCCTGTTCCCCCAGCCGTTCAAGGGCCAGCAGGAACACGTCCGGCGCGGGCTTGCTGGCCGGGACTTCGTCGCCGCAGGCCAAAAAGCGGAACCGGTCCAGGATGCCGGCCTTTTCAAGCTTCCACCGGGCCCGTTCCCTGTTTGCCGAAGTAGCCACCGCCAGGGGTATTCCCAGCCGCCCAAGATGATCCAGCAGGGTCAAAAGGCCCGGGCGGTGGGGAATCCCCCCGGTTTCCCCCAGCCCGGTAATCCGCCGCCGGGCCCGGTTCCAAATCTCCCGGTAGGGATAATTCCTGCCGTACTCGGCAAGGTACAGCTCTTCCGACGCGTCGTCGGTAATCCCGATGGTACTGCGGAGCATCGCTTCGGAAATGGGCTGGTCCATCTCTCCGCAGACCCCGATAAAGGCCTCTATCTCAAGCCGTTCGGTGTCCAGCATCAGGCCGTCCATGTCCAGGATAACCCCCTTCGGCATACAAGGGGTCTGCCGGCCGGTCATGCTACATAAATCTCCAAAACTTTGCGGGCCGCGGGATGCTGGAGCCGTTTAAGGGCCTTCTTTTCAATCTGCCTGATCCGTTCCTTGGTCAGGTTAAAGCGATCGCCGATTTCCTTCAGGGAAAGGGGCGCTTTGTTTCCCAGCCCGAACCGGAACCGGATAACGTCCGCTTCTTTCTTTTCCAGCTTGTTCAAAACCTGTTCAATGTCGTTATGCAGGGCCGCGTCCATGGCCTGGGTTTCCGGCGCCTGGTAATTTGAAGCTTCCACAAAATCCCCCAGGGTGGAAGAATCCCGTTCGTTGTACAGGGGATTTTCCAGGGATATCATGTCCCGGGAAATACTTAAGAGATCCTCCACATGGCCGGGCTCCAGGTCCAAAAGCCGGGCCACTTCCTTAACTTCCGATTTTCCTTCCGGCACGAAGCGCTTTGCCTTTTCAATCTGTACCAGCTCATTGGCCCTGTTCAGGGGCAGCCGGATCATCCTGGATTTTTCACAGATAGCCTTTAAAACAGCCTGCCGGATCCACCAGACGGCATAGGAAATAAAATGATACCCCTTTTCCACGTCGTAATGCTTGATTGCGTTGAGCAGTCCCAGGTTGCCTTCGCTGATCAGGTCTTCCAGAGCTATTCCCTGGCCCTGATATTTTTTTGCCACATTTACCACAAAGCGCAGGTTCGCGCTTGCCAATTTTTCCTGGGCGGCCCGGCTTCCTTTTGCCGCTTCCCGGGCGCAGGACGCTTCTTCTTCCCGGGTCAACAGGGGAATCCGGTTGATTTCCTTCAAATACATGGCGAGAACGTTCTCGTCGTTTCCGGTTTTCTTTTTTATCGCGGTCAATTACTTACCTCCAAAATGGTTTATTCTTGCCAATATAATAGCAAATTCCATGCCAAGAAGGAGCGATAGGGGAAAAAATTCTGTAAGTCTTTATATTATAAGGAATTAGCGGTAAAAGGGAGTTTTCCCCCGGACCGCGTCAGACTTTCCGCCCTTAAAGAACGGGTTCGAAATGACACAGTACGGGAAAAAACGCTTATTGACGGGCCATTATGATACACCCCGGGGTGTTATTCGATAACCGCTACCACATCCTGCATCTTCAGGATCAGGTGTTCCACACCGTCAATTTTAATCTGGGTACCGGCATACTTATCGTACATAACCTTGTCACCGGGTTTTACGGTGATTTTTTCCTTTTCGGTACCCGGTCCCACTTCTACAATGGTACCCTGCTGGGTTTTCTCCTGGGCGGTATCGGGGATAATGATCCCTCCGGCTGTTTTGGCTTCATTCTTTTCAAGCTTCACAATAACCCGGTCTGCCAAGGGTTTAACCTTCATATAGGCCTCCTGATGAATAATAATAAATTTGGATTGATTCTTATTTAATATAAAGAAAGCGGGCTGTATCGTCAAGCCTTAGAGGAATTTTTTCGGATTCCCCGCCTATTCCCCGCCGGCACCCAGGCGGCGTAGTTCCAGCCGGGCTTCAAGGTTTTCAGGATCCAAATCCAGGGCATATTCCAGGGGACGGCGGCTTTCCGGGCCCCTGCCCAGGGAACGAAGGAGCCCGGCAATATGAACCTGTATTCTGGCGGCGTCCCGTCTTTCCGGGACAACTCCCGCGGCGGGAATACCGGAATCTTCCGGGAGAATCCCCCCCGCGGCCAGCCGGCCCGCGGCGGTTTCATAGCACCCCAGGGCTTCCCGGAAATTGCCCCGTTTTTCCAGCAGCAGCCCCAGGCAGGCCGGAGCCTGCCACAGGGGCCGCCGCCGCTGAAGCCCCCCTTCACCGGGGGACTTTACAATACTCCGCAGGGTCTTTTCCGCCTCATCGAGGTCACCGTCCCTGAACTGGGCAAAGGCCCGGTGCAGGCCGGACCAGGAGCCTTCCACCCGGTTAATGGCCGCGTTGCGCAGAACCAGGAGGGTTTCATCGTACCGGCGCTGGAAGTCAAAGTACCAGGCGGCCCATTCAAAAAGCCGGGGATCATCGGGGTGGCGGTTCAGGAGATTCCAGGTTTCCGCCACCGCGCGATCGACGGTCCAGCTTTCGCTTTTTCGCCGCAGCAGTTCCAGATCAAAGAGGCCTTCGGCCTGATCGGTCTCTTCCAGGATAACCAGAGCCTGATTCAGGGAAACAAGCCGGGAATACCTGATAACCCCGAAGACCCGGCCCGGCAGAACTTCCGAATCCGCGGCAAAAAGCCGTTCCAGCCACCGGCCCGCTTCCCCGGCGTCCGGAGCGGTCGCCGCCAGATTGTAGAACGCCCGGACTTTGAGGGAAGCGGCCCCGCCGGTCTCCAAAACGCCGGAGGAACCGGCCGGGCCGGAAGCCGCCGCCTGCCATAAAATCCGGGCCTGGTCGACAAAATTACCGAGCCACAGGGCGTCGCCCTGCCGGGCCAGACCCTGGTCGTCGGTAAATACCGAAAAGAGTTCCGCAGCCCGGAGAAAATTGCCGTGGTCGTAAAAAAATTCCCCGCCAAACCGGGAAGTTTCGGCCAGCAAAGGGGGCGCGTCAAAGAGCGCGTTGACCATAGCCGCGGCCTGGCGGTCTCCGGCGCTTCCGGCGCCGTCTTCCTCAAGCAGGGTCCTGATGCAGGCGTTGACGAGGTACCGTTCCCGCTCCCCGCCGGCCGTAAGGGAACAGAGCAGGGTAAACAGTTCCCGGGGAAGGAAACGGGCGGAAGCGGGATCCCCCATAACTCCCGAAAAAACCGAACAGGCCAGGGAAAGATCCTCTAGCGCTCCGCCGGACATCAGAACCGCCAGCTCCCGCAGTTCCCCGGCCTCTTCTTCCGAAAGCGGCCGTCCCGCGGCGTTGAGGACCAGTGCCTCCGCGGCCAGGGCCCCTATTTGGGCTGAATGGGGATAGAGCCGCCGGACCCGTTCCACGGACCGGATATACGCTTCAAGGTAGGAGTCCCCGCCGGGACTATTCCCCGGGACCGGAAAGCGGCGGCGCTTTAAAACGGAAAGGACCTGTTCCGTATCCAGGGCTTTTTTTTCCAGGGAATCCAGCAGGCCGTTCCGCTGCCGGAAAGGAAGGCCGGGATTCTCCAGCAGCGCTTCATCGTAGGCTTTGAGGGCCTGGGCAAAAGTCCCGGAAGCGGAAGGAAACAGGGGAATGCCCCCCAGCAGCGAAAGCAGCGCCAGCGCCCCCGCAAGGCACAGTAAAACAACAAGCCCCAGCAGGCATACGCCCCGCAGGAGATCGGTCTGCTTGCTCATAATCCCCTATTCTGAACGGTTTTCCGCACCCCGTCCAGTACTCCGTTGATAAAACGGTATGAATCAGTGGTACCGTATTCCCGGGAAATATCAATGGCTTCATCAATTACCACGGAAGGGGGCAGGTCCTGGAACATCAGCTCATACACGCTTAAGCGGAGCAGCGCCCGATCAACCAGCGTCAGCCGGGAAAAATCCCAATGGGCCAGGTGGCTGCGGATCATCGCGTCCACCGCGGCAATATTTTCCACCGCTCCGGCAACGAGGAGCCTGGAAAACTCCGCGGCTTCGCCCAACAAAGCCCTTTTGTCGTCTTCCAGCCAGGGGAAGGTAACCAGATCCGCCAGGTCCCGCTCTTTGTCCGCGGCATCCGCCACATCCCAGGCATACAGGCTCTGAAAGGCCAGTATACGTCCCTTGCGCCGCGACCCCATTACCAGGTTATTTTACTGTAGGTGTCGTCCATTACCTGAACGCTGCCCCTTTTCCGCAGATCGGTAACCAGCTCTTCCGAGGCCTGCTGCAGGGTTGTCATAAAACGCCGCTGCACTTCCGCATCGGAAATGGTTTTCCGTACCGTGGGGGACTGGGGATCTTCCAGATTATAGATGTCGTCCAGGGCAAGGGTTTTTGCCCGGTAGGTTTCGATAACTTTAATAATGAAAAAACCGTCGGGCCTTTCCACCAGCCTGGAAATTTCGCCCTGCTTAAGGGCAAAAACGGCATCGACAAAAGAAGCGCCCATGGCCTGGCGTATTCTGTCGTGCCTGTACACAAAGCCGTCACCGCTTAAATAGCCCGACTCGGGCCGGCGGAAATCCCTGATCGCCTCGTCGAATTTTGCGGGATCCCCGCCTATCTGCCTGAGCAGATTATTCGCCGTGGTCTGGGCGGCGGCCTTTTCGCCGGGATTACGGATGGGGACCATGAGCATCCGGACCCGGACCGTGTCAGGCCGGGCAAAACCGTTGTCAAAAATACTTTTGGCCCGGGCCTCGGTATAAATCGTCTGAATTTCCGCGTCCGTGGGGTTCTTGATGCTTTCGAACAGGGGCTGTTTCTTGACCTTAAGATAATTTTCCGTCAACAGGGTCCGCCTCATCAGCTCCTTGTAGGACGCCCGGTTCATTCCCGTTCTGTTCCGGAGTTCCGTATCAATCTCCGCGTCCGTGGGGGTATGTCCCAGCACCCTGGCAAGGCCTTCGGAAAAACCCCTGATGCTCTGATCAAAGTACTGGTTTATTTCCCGGTCGGTAACGGTAACCTTTTCCTGTTCCGCCGCCTGGCAGGCCAGAAACTGGTTTCCCAACTCGTCCAGGGCCTGCCGTTTTTCCGTATCCGTCAGCTGGGCATTGCTGTTCTGGGTACTCATGACCTTGGTTATGGTAAGCCAGCTGATATATTCCTTAAACTGCTTAACGGTAATCTGTTCAGTTTTGGAAAGCCGGACCACGGCCACGGGCTGAAGATCGATTTGGGCAAAAGCCAGGGCCGAAACAGCACAAAAACCACATAAAAACAGGATATAACGCTTCATTTTATCACCTTACCATTAAAGTTATAGTATATATCAAAAAAAATAAACAGGCTAAAAGTAACAGCCCGGTCTTTTTTACGTTAAAACCGCCCGGATGCCGGCGGACAGCCCGTCACCGGCATTGATCCCTTATGTTAAAACCGCCCGGATACGCCGGACGCCGGCGGAGGAGGATTGTTCCTTTTGTATGGTGAACGTGCCCATGGTTCCCGTATGTTCCACATGGGGGCCCCCGCAGACTTCCCTGGAAAAGAAGTCCGGGGGACTGCCCACGGTGTACACCTTGACCTGGGACTCGTACTTTTCCCCGAAGAGGGCGACGGCCCCGGAAGCCTTCGCTTCTTCCAGGGACATCACCGCCATGGTCACCGGCAGGTCCCTGCGGATCTGTTCGTTGACGATATTCTGAACTTTTTCGATCTCCTCCGCCGTCATGGGCGCGGGGTGGGAAAAGTCAAAACGCATCCGCTCCGCGGTGATATTGGAGCCCTTCTGGGCCACGTGATCCCCCAGCACCATGCGCAGGGCCCTATGGAGCAGATGGGTAGCGGTATGGTACTTCACCGCCATTTCCCCCTGATCCACAAGCCCTCCCTTAAAGACCTGTCCCCCCTGGGATCGGGACAATTCCTGGTGCTTTTTAAAGGCCTCGTCAAATTCCGCCCGGTTTACCGTCATGCCCTGTTCACGGGCCAGCTCTTCGGTCAGCTCAATAGGAAAGCCGTAGGTATCGTAGAGCTTAAAAGCCAGCCGGCCGGACATGATCTTTCGGGGATCTTTTAACAGATTGGGAAGGAGTTTTTCAAATTCATGTTCGCCCTTCTGGAGGGTTTCCAAAAATTTTTGCTCCTCCCGCTTAAGTTCCTCTTTAATAAAAACGGCGTTGGCCTTAAGTTCAGGATAGGAGGCGGCAAACTTTTCCACCACCGCTTCGGACACGGGGAGGAGGCTTTCGATACCGAGCTTCCGGCCATGCCGTACCGCCCGGCGGATAAGGCGGCGGAGTACATAGCCCGCGCCCACATTGGAGGGGCTCACCGCCCTGGGATCCCCCAGCACGAAGGTACCGGACCGCACATGATCGCAGATGATCCGGACGGAGCGGTCCCTGTCGGGATCGCTCCCGTATGCATAGCCGGGATCGTCCATGGCGGCGGTAACCGCGGCGATGATCGGGGCGAATATCTCCGTATCGTAGACGGACTTTTTGCCGTTAAGGATCGTGACGGTCCGCTCGATGCCCATGCCGGTATCCACACATTTGCGGGCCAGGGGCTCGTAGGTTCCCGCTTCGGTTTTATTGTACTGCATGAACACATCGTTCCAGATTTCAAGCCATTTGCCGCAGGAACAGCCGGGACCGCAGTCCGGGCCGCAGGGCTCTTTTCCGATGTCGTAAAACATCTCCGAATCGGGGCCGCAGGGACCGGTGCTTCCTGCGGGGCCCCACCAGTTGTCTTCCTTGGGCCGGTAACTGATCCGGCCTTCGGGGATCCCCAGTTCTTTCCAGACCGCTGCGGATTCCCCGTCCAGGGGGGCGTTTTCGTCCCCCGCAAAAACCGTTACCCCCAGCTTTTCTATGGGAATCCCCAGCCATTCGGGCGAGGTAAGAAATTCAAAACTCATCCTGATGGCCCCGTCTTTAAAATAATCTCCCAAAGACCAGTTCCCCAGCATTTCAAAAAAAGTCAGGTGGCTGGGATCCCCCACGCTGTCTATGTCGCCGGTCCTGATGCACTTCTGGTAGTCCACCAGACGCTTTCCCGCGGGATGGGGTTCCCCCAAAAGGTAGGGCACCAGGGGATGCATTCCCGCGGTGGTAAAAAGCACCGTGGGGTCGTTTTCCGGAATCAGGGACTTCCCCTCGATTTGGGCGTGACCGTGCCGCACAAAGAATTCAATGTATTTTGAGCGCAGTTCGTCGGAGTTCATGAACACATGATAGTAAAAAATCCTCCGGGGGACAAGGGTTACGGGAGACCATCCGCATAGGAACAGATAATCCGCCGGCGGGAAGAAACCGCCGGCCGGAACCAATCGACCATTTTTTACAAAAATGATACGCTAAAACCTGTCTGGTGGTCCACCGGTTACCTCTCGTCTACCGGTCCGGACAAAAGTAAACGCCAAAAGGAGATAGGATGATCCCGGCAGAATTACAGACCCTGGTTAGTAACTTTCACGACCAGATAGAAAGTTACAGAAACCCCGCATACAACGAAACCCAGCTTCGCCGTGATTTTCTTGACAAGTTTATCAGAATCCTCGGCTGGGACGTGGATAACGAGAAAGCCTATCACGAGTCATTCCGGGAGGTAATCCAGGAGGACCGTATCCGCATAGCCGGGCAGACAAAGGCTCCCGACTACTGCGTCCAGAGCAACGGAGGCCGTCTGTTCTACATTGAGGCAAAGAAGCCGTCGGTAAATATTCATGACGATCCGGCCCCGGCTTTTCAGATCCGGCGCTACGGCTGGACCGCAAAAATGCCGGTCTGCCTTCTAACCGGGTTCCACGAATTTTCCGTGTATGATACCGGTATAAAACCGAAAGACACCGATGATCCGGGCGCGGCCCGGATATTTTACTGCCGGTATGACGAATTGGATGTATACAATCCAAAGTATACCGATAGAATTACTAATTGGGATTTTCTTTACGGATTGTTTTCCAAAAAAGCGGTTTATAAAGGTTCCCTTGAAAAATTCAGAACATCGAATAAAAAGAAAGGAACCCAGGAGGTTGACCAGGCGTTCCTTGAGGAAATAGAACATTGGCGGGAACTCCTGGCGGCGAACATATCGTTGCGGAACGAACTTGGCGAACGGCAGTTGAATTACGTGATCCAAAAAACCATCGACCGTATTATTTTTCTGCGGATCTGCGAGGACCGGGGCATAGAAAACGCGAATGTCTTAAAAACCATTGCCGATGGCAAAGAGGTATACAAGCATCTTTTGAACCTGTTTATTTCCGCCGATGAAAAATTCAATTCCGGGCTTTTTCATTTTCACAGCGAAAAAGACATTGACGAGCCGCCGGATACCATGAGCGAGACCCTGACCATTGACGACAAGGTTTTGAAAGAAATAATCGGCAGCCTGTACTATCCCGCGCCTTATGAATTTGCGGTACTGCCTGCGGATATTTTAGGTTCCATCTATGAGCGTTTCCTCGGGAAAATTATCCGCATGACCGGCGCGCACCG
>JAISDG010000047.1 GCA_031265015.1 Spirochaetaceae bacterium
CCTGCCCTGACTGCGGTAAAAGCCTTAAGTTAAGTGATGACGGCCTTAAAGCCCTGTTGTATGATTGGGCCGAAACGAACCTGAAAAAACGGAAACGGAAAAAAAAGAACCCTCCGGCGGAAGACAACGCCCCGTCCGTGCCGGATACCACGGATGGCGCTGTGCCGCAGGAGCCGGCGGCGGACGCTACGGGCGGCGCTGCGCCGCAGGAACCGCCGCCGAGCGTTACAGCGCCGGAACCCGCGGACGACGCTGTGCCGCAAGAGCTGCCGTCGGAACCCATTGAGGGCGCTGCGCCATCGGAAACGTAAACCCGGACGGCCCCCGCTTGCAAAGCATATCCGTACCCTCTTTGCCCGCAGCTTCAGTTTTCCGAGTTCGAGTACCGGTATCCCGGATCGTATCTCATTCATGACAATTCGGGGGAAGGGGGAACTGCGGTACTTCCCGTATAACCAGTATGACAGACGTGAGGATTACCCCGTACTCGCCCAACATGAACGCCTGCGCCGAACGGTTTATACGCTCGTTACGGCAGGAATGTCTTGACCACTTTGTTATTGTTACGGAAACCCAGTTACGGAACGTCCTTAAAAGCTATATTGGCTACTACAACAAGTACCATCCGCACCAGGGCTTACACGGTATTCCGAGCGCTCCGCCGGTACAGCCGGAAACCGGAGAAATCAGGAAGAAACCACTGGTGTTCGGGGTGGTTTATTTTCGGTGAATGTAGCTCTTAAGCTTCATAAGCTTTTTTTATTCAGTTTTTATTATAATTTCTCTCTTAAATCACTATATAAATCAACAGGGGCACTTCATATTGTCTCCATACATAATCTGTGGAGTTTTGCAAAGCAAAACTCTAAGCCCAAAAATCACCATGGATGCCGGTGCCCGAAGGCTCCCCCGCGCAAGCGGGCTCTTGCCATGGATGCCGCTGTAACCAAGCCAAAAATCCAGCATGGATGCTGGATTTTTGAGCAGTTGACAAAAGCGCCTAACCGGGGTGATACTGACAGGGCAATGAACACAACGGCGATTGTGCAAAGAGCAGCGCGGGGAACCCAAAAATCACCAAGGATGGTGATTTTTGGGCATATCGTAGAAAACACTGCATCACCCCCCACCCCCCCGCATTTGGTGCGGTTTAGTAACATTTACCGGAAAACATCGCATTCCTCTAGCTTTTCCCGGCGGGGATCTCTCTTTTTTCCCGGCAGATCCCGCCGTATACGGCGTCCCGTTAGCTCCCCGCTTCGGCGTTTCGGCGCACCGGACCGGCCGGCGGGATAACCACGGCATTTATCCGGATATATGGAATAAAGCGCCGGAGAAACGGAGCGGGGAGCCGGAGAAACGGAGCGGGGAGCGGGATATTCAGACCGGGGAGCCGGATATTCGAAGCGGGGAGCTGGATATTCAGGCCGGGGAGCTGGATATTCGAAGCGGGGAGCGGGATATTCAGGCCGGGGAGCGGGATATTCAGGCCGGGGAGCGGGATATTCAGAGCAGTGAGCCGGAGATACGGGCCGTTCACCTGGTTGAACGGATTATTTAGAGAGAAGCGGCGGAACGGCCGCGATTGCCCTTACTTCCTGTAGTGGTACTGCCATCGTGTCGGAACCGTAGGCCTTTTGTCCGGCGGCAATCTTGATCAAATACACGGAGGGCGGCGACGCAGTTGCGCGATGGGCCACTTATCCAACAGACTTAAACTCTTTCCGGTAGCCCTCTGCGCCCTTATTTTTATCCTGCTGGTGGGGTGGACCCTGTGGGAACTGCGGACCATAGGAACAACCATCAATACTCCCCGGAATACTATGCCCATTGAATACCAGTTTGCCCTGCTTATTCCCGCCATGGATTACGATCTGTTCTATACCCGTTTTTACGGCGGCATGAAGGAAATTGCGGAGCAGGAACATGCGGTGCTGGAAATTTATGAATATCCCGAAAGAGAGCGGGACGAAATACGCCGCCTCCTTCGGCTTATCCTGAATACCAACCCGGACGGGGTGGTGTTTTCCATTCCCCATGATCCGGCCTATGAAGAATACTTTAAGGCCTTTACGGACCATAAAATTCCCCTGGTTACCCTTGAATACGATGCCGTTTACCGGAACGTCTATGTGGGATCCAACCCCTTTGAACTCGGCCGGCTGGCGGGGGAAGCGGTTATCAGCCTTAACTCCGGCGGCTCCGCGGCGGTGCTGCTTTCCGGGGGGGATACAAGTTTTATCCAGGGATTCAGACAGGTGTTGATGGATAACGGAACCATCGACATAGGCATGATCCGATCCTACGATGATACCACCGCGTCGGGGGAGGAATTTATCCGGGAAATTCTGGTAAGCCGGGACAATATTACCGTGGCGGTCTTTACCGGTTCCCGGGAGGCCGAAGGGGCCGCCCAGGCGCTGATCGAATATGGCCGGGTCGGAACCCCGCTTATCGTTGCTTCCGAGGACAATACGGAAATACGGCGGCTTATGGAAATGGGAGTTATCTCCGCGACGGTAGTGCGGAATCCGGGAAACGCCGGACGCGCCGCCATTCAGGCCCTCTGCGCCCTTTCCCGAAACGAAAGGACCAACGCCTATGTGGACCCGGGGTCGTCCATACTCTGGGCGGAAACGCTGAAACAGGGAAGGCGGCCGTGAAAGCCCCTGCTCTGATTCGGGTAAAGCTGCCGGCCACCATACACAGCAAACTCATCTCCATCGCCATTGTTCCGGTACTGCTTCTTGCCATGGCGGCGGTGCTTACCGCCTATACGGTTTCCGCCTCTATTTCCGGAACAGCGGCGTTATTCGAAAAAAACTACTACCTGGAAGGGCTTCTCGCCGAGGTAGCCGATGCGGAAAATAATCTGTCCAGTTATGTTTCGTCCCGGAATACCGAAAGCCTGCGGCAGTACTATTCCCATTCCCAGCTGCTGAGCGGCAAGGGGCAGGCTCTTTATTCCGCGGTGTATACCCACGAAGGGGTTGTGATCGAACGGGACATAGCGGAGCTGATTAACGGGTTCCTGGCAGCCGGCGAGGCGGCGGTTCAGGCTAAGCGGGGCTGGAATACTCCCGAATATACCCTGCAGCACCGCCGGGTCCAGGAGCTGGGCAATCAAATCCGGGAACGGGCCGCGGTCCTGCGGCTTTTTATGCTGGATAACCAGCTGGTGTCGTTTACCGCTTTCTCCGGCGGCATGCGCAGGGCCCTGCTGCTCAACCTGGTTACCATAGGGGCGGCTTTGACGCTGGCTATTTTTGTAATTCTCTATTTTACCCAGAAAATTTCCGCGCCCATTTCCCTTTTGGGTTCCGAAGCGCAGAAAATCGCCGGAGGGATCTTTGACGAATCGGTGCTGGCGGCGGAAGGGGACGACGAAATCAGCGCCACCGCCAAAGCCTTTAACCTTATGAAAAAATCCATCCAGGATTCGATTAACGAGATTCATGCCAAGGCAGAGGTGGAGCGGGCTTTGCTTCAGGAAAAAATGAAGAACCTGGAAGTGATCGGGCTTCTGCGCAAGACGGAACTGGACGCCCTCCAGGCAAAAATCAATCCCCACTTTCTTTTTAACACCCTCAATACGGGACTTCAGCTGGCGGTGGTGGAAAGGGCGGAAAAAACCCGGATCTTTCTGGAACAGCTTGCTTCCCTGATGCGCTATTCCTTTCGGGAATCGGACAATTTTATTACCACCCTCCGGGAAGAGGTGGCGTATCTTAAATCGTATCTTTACCTGATGACCACGCGCTTTCCCGACGTCTTTAATATTGATATATCGGTAAGCGGCGGCGCCGGAAACGCCCTGGTGCCCAAGATGATCATTCAGCCCCTGGCGGAAAACGCCATACGCCACGGCCTGCAGCAGAAGACCGAAAACGCCCGGCTGGCCCTGCTGGGGGAACTTAAAAACGGCAGCCTCGTTATTGTGGTGGAAGACAACGGCATAGGCATCCGCCAGGACCGGATACGGGAAATCCTTGCCGCCGCGGAACATAACAAAGATCTTCCGGGCCAATCCGGCCAGCCGGACAAGTCCGCAGACCACGGATACGGCCTCTCCAATGTTATCCGCCGGCTCAGGCATTTTTCCGGCAGAACCGATGTATTTTCCATAGAACCGGTTGTTCCTTCCGGGACGCGGATAACCATCAACATTCCCTTTAGGGAAGCGTCATGAAAACGGAAAACAGAACTTCGATATATCTGGTGGACGACGAACAGCCGGTACTGGACGGCCTTTCGGTAACTTTGGGCAAAATATTTCCGGAGATACGGATCTGCGGTACCGCCCGGTCCGGCATGGATGCGGTAAAGGGCATTGCCAGGGAAAAGCCGGACATCATCATCATGGATGTCCGGATGCCCGGCATGAGCGGCGTCGACACCCTGCGGGAGGTAAACAAGATCCTTCCCGGCGCTGTTTCCATCCTGCTCACCGCCTATGAACGGTTCGACATAGCCAAAGACGCCTATGCCCTGGGGGTGTACCGCTATCTGGTCAAGCCCGTATCCCAGGAAATCCTTGCCGAAACCCTCACCGGAGCCCTCCGGCGGCTGGAGGACATAAAGAATTCCACCCTGCGGGAAGCTTCCGAACGGGAACGTTTTGAAAGTACCCGGCCCCTGCTGGAAGCGGGCTTTATCTGGCAGGCAGTACTGGGAGATCCCCGGTCTTTGCTGCTCCAATCCTTTGGGGAACTTTTGGGGCTGGTGGAAGACGGAAACATCCGGGGGCATTTTGCCGTTATCTGCCGGGAAAAATATTGGCTTACCCAGGAAGAGATAGCCGCCATACAGCGGGAATTAACCAACCACCTGGTCTGTATTCCCGGACCGCTTTTGGGGGGAATACTGCCGGTTTTTGTTCCCGGCGAAAAGCTTAACCGGACCAGAGATACGCTGCGGAACGTTCTGGAAGTTCTGGACATGCGGGAACTCCGCTATTCCCTGGGTTATGTCGCTTCCAACAATGACCTCCGGCTTTCCTGGTCCCAGGCGCTGACAGCCATACAAAGGGAAACGGAAAACGAAGCTGTCCGTCCGCCGGTTCCGGGGATCAGGGATGCGGGAACGGATAAGGTGAACCTGATGCTGCAGCAGTTCAGGGACGGGAATACGCTTAAACTCCGGACCGCGTTTTTTGAATGGGCCCTGGCCGGAGCGGATAAAACCGAAAGGGCTGTCCTGGCCGGAGCCCTCTGCGCCCTGGCCGGGGCGGATACGGAAAAAATCCTGGCTGCGGGGAAACTACAGACGGCGGTAACCACTACGGGAACCAGGGAAACCGCGGAATATGCCGCGGATCTTTTAATCTCCGCCCTTTCGATTCTGCCGGCATCCGGCGAAGACGGCAGTGAGGCGTATCCCGGCAGTGACCGGCGGATCCGCAGGGCTTTGCGGTTTATTGCCGCCCACTACAGCGAGCCCATATCTCTGGAAGATACCGCCGCTTATGCGGAACTAAGCCCCGCCCACCTTTCCAGGCTTTTCTCGGCGGAAACGGGCAGTACCTTTTCCAGCCAGCTGGCCCGTTACCGTATTACCCGGGCCTGCAAGGAATTAAGCGAAGGAAAACTCAGCGTCAAGGAAATTGCCGGCGCCTGCGGCTATTCGGACGCCAATTATTTCAGCCGGGCCTTTAAAAAAATTCTGGGCCTCAGCCCCACCGAATGGATGGAGAGAAAACAATGAAACGGGAGCGTATCTCCGCGAAACCGCTGTTTATCCTGCTGGGCCTGCTGCTTGCGGGCGGCTGTTCGGGCAAACGGGAACTTCCTTCTTCGGGCGATAAAATTACCGTCGGCTTTGTAATGGATTCCCTGGTGGAGGAACGGTGGGCCCGGGACAGAAACATTTTTATCTCTACCGCCGGCCGGCGGAATGCGGAGGTCATTGTCCAGATCGGCGAAGAAAGCGCGGCCAACCAGGAAGCCCAGATAAACTATTTGATGGAGCAGGGCATTGATGTGCTGGTTCTTATCGCCAGTTCTCCCCATCATCTTACCAAATCGGTCCTTGATGTCCGGCGCAAGGGAATCCCGGTGCTGCTTTATGAAAGGATCGTTTACAATGCCGGGGCTAACCTGCTGGTAGCCTTTGACGGGGAAGCGGTAGGAACCCTTCAGGCCCAGGGGATGCTTAAACGGGTCAACCGGGGAAAAATCCTTATCTACAACGGCCTGTCCGGGGATTTTTATGCCGAGGAAGTGCACCGGGGTATCATCAATACGCTGGCGGAAGCCATAAATCAGGGAACCATTACCATAGCGGAGGATCACTGGCCCGAAAGTTCCCGGGCGGAAGAGGCGTTCACGTATATCGGCGGCTATCTGGAACAAAGCGGGCCGGTGGACGGCATTATCGCCCTGAACGATCTCCAGGCGGAAGCAATTATCCGGGCCCTGGCATTAAAGCGGCTGGCGGGAAAAGTCGTTGTTATCGGGGCCGACGCGGATCTTGCCGCCTGCCAGCGCATCGCGGTCGGAACCCAGGCCATGACGGTATACAAACCCATCAACTACATCGCCTCCACCGCCGCGGATTTAGCCGTCTATCTGGCCAGGGATACCCGTTTTACCATCCATAACGGCATCAGCGACGGTACTTTCCGTATTCCCTATTACCGTCTTGTTCCGGTAGGGGTTACCGCCGATAATCTGGACGAAACGGTTATCAGGGACGGTTTTCACCTGAGGGACGAGGTATATCGCAATATACTTCCACCGGAATAATGCGGCGGGTCTTCACTTTTATGCGCTGTTTTATAAGATTAGTGCTGGTATAAAAACCGCGTATTTGCGCCGCCAAAATCTTTCCTGTAAATAAAAAATTTCCTCAAAGTAAAGTATGGTATAACAAAATTACCGGAGTCTGCTTGCTCCGGAAAAACCATTTTTTCAGGAGGAAAAAGTGAAGAAAACTATTATCGTTCTTCTTATTGCGGCGGTCGTACTGTCCTTTGCGGCCTGCGGCGGCGGTCAGCAGGGCAGCGGGCTGCCCGTCATTGGCGTAGCTATTTACAAATTTGACGACACCTTTATGTCTTACACCCGCAACGCTATCCAGTCCAACGCAGCCGGCAGGGCCGAGCTGGAAGTGGTAGACTCCCAGAATGCCCAGGCTACCCAGAACGACCAGGTTGACGCGTTCCTTTCCAAAAAGATCAGCGCCATCGCCATTAACCCCGTTGACCGGACCGCGGCGGCCACCATCATTGATAAGGCCCAGGCCAAAAAAGTTCCCGTGGTATTCTTTAACCGGGAGCCTCTTCCCGAAGATATGGCTAAGTGGGATCAGGTGTACTATGTAGGGGCCAAAGCCGAACAGTCCGGTTCCATGCAGGGCGAAATCGCCTACGACTACTGGACCGCTAACTCCGACGCCGACAAAAACAACGACGGCGTTATCCAGTATATCATGCTCAAGGGCGAACCCGGCCACCAGGACGCGGAACTGCGGACCCAGTATTCCATCCAGTACCTTAAAGACAACGGAGTCCAGGTTGAACTTCTGGCCGAAGATACCGCGATGTGGGACCGGCCGAAGGCCGTAGAAAAAATGGATGCCTTCCTGGCCGCCTACGGCGACAGGATCGAAATGGTATTCTGTAACAACGATGACATGGCTCTTGGCGTCATTGAATCCCTTAAAAACGCCGGTTATTTCCAGGGCGGAAAATATCTTCCCGTCCTTGGCGTCGATGCTACCGCTCCCGCGCTGGAAGCCCTTTCCCAGGGAACCCTGCTGGGTACTGTTCTTAATGACGCCGACAATCAGGGCAAAGCGACTTTCGACATTGCCTACGCCCTTGCCAGCGCTTCCGATCCCTCGACTGCCGGCTGGACCATCACCGACGGTAAGTATATCTGGGTGCCCTATCAGAAGGTTACCAGGGACAACTATACCCAGTTCCAGAAGTAGTCTTTTTCGTATTTCCAAATTTTGACCCGGCATATCCGGGTAAGGGATGTGCGGAAGCTTTCCGTGCATCCCTATAGTTTATTTATATGCAGGAGGAACAGCCGATGGCAAACAACGATTCACCTTCAGGTGCGTCCAACTATATCCTCCAGGTAAAAAATCTTTCCAAATCTTTTCCTGGCGTTAGAGCGCTCAATGATGTTTCGATCAATGTTAAGCCCGGCAGCGTGCATGCCCTGATAGGAGAAAACGGCGCCGGTAAATCAACCCTTATGAAATGTCTCTTTGGCATTTACGAAGCCGATACCGGGGAAATTATTCTGGGCGGGAAAAAGGTACACTTTAATGATTCCAAGCAGGCTCTGGATGCGGGAATCTCTATGATTCACCAGGAATTGCTGCCGGTACCGTTCCGAAGCGTCATGGAAAACCTGTGGCTGGGGCGTTTTCCCAAACAGTCCTTTGGTCCCATAAAGCTTATTGATCATAAAAAAATGTACAACGATACGGTGGCCCTTTTTAAGGACCTGGATATGGATATTCCCCCGAAAATCTGGGTGAGGGAACTGTCGGTATCCAAAGTGCAGTCTCTGGAAATCGCCAAGGCCGTATCTCACAATTCCCGGGTGATTATCATGGATGAACCCACGTCATCTCTTACGGAACACGAGGTATCCCAGCTTTTCACCATCATCAGGCGGCTTCGGGACCAGGGGGTGGCGATTATCTATATATCCCACAAGATTGAAGAAATTCTTACCATTGCGGGAGAAGTATCGATAATGCGGGACGGGCAGCATATTGGTACCTTCGCGGCAAAGGAACTTACTACCGACAGAATCATTAAGCACATGGTAGGACGGGATTTAACTCACCGGTTCCCGCCAAAAATCAATGTCCCCGGCGGGGTAATCCTGGAAGTAAAAAACCTTACCTCTGCCATAAGTCATTCTTTTAAAGATGTAAGTTTTACCGTTCGAAAGGGTGAAATCTTCGGCATCGGGGGGCTGGTAGGCGCCCAGCGGACGGAATTGGTGGAATCCCTGTTTGGCCTGCGGTCTATTGCCGGCGGTACGGTTCTGATTAATGGAAAAGAACAGGAAATCAAGTCTCCCGTTCAGGCAAAACAGAAAAAACTGGCCCTGGTTACCGAAGAACGGCGGGTAACGGGGATTATTCCCATGCGGTCTGTAAAGGATAATATGATCCTGGCCAATCTGAAAAAATATGTCAACCGTCTGGGCCTGATTAACGAACAAAAGGGAGAACAGGACGCCCGGGAAAGCATCAAGACCCTGAATGTCAAAACCCCTTCAAGCAAAACCCTGATTCGGGATCTTTCCGGCGGTAACCAGCAGAAGGTGCTTTTTGCCCGGTGGTTCCTGACAGAGCCGGACATTCTTATTCTGGATGAACCAACCCGGGGTATTGATGTGGGGGCCAAGTACGAAATTTACAATATCATCATTGAACTGGCAAAGCAGGGCAAGTGCGTAATCATGATTACTTCGGAGATGCCTGAACTGCTGGGGATTTCGGACAGAATTATGGTCATGTGCGAAGGCAGGGTTACCGGTATTCTGGAAGCAAAAGACGCTACCCAGGAAGAGATAATGCGCCTGGCGGCAAAATTCATGTAGGAGGAACCATGGAACAGCCTTTGAAAGTAAGCACTGTCAAGGTGAATATCAGAATGAAGACCGTTAAGGATTTTGCGGTTCAGCATGCAATTTATTTTGTGTTTATCATTCTGATCATTTTTATCCACTGTTATTCGTATTTCGGCCGGGGCGGCGCAACCTTCCTGTCTGTAGGGAACCTGATCAATATTCTTAATATGTCCGCTACCAGGATTATCATTGCCATGGGTATGGGCGGAATACTGATTACCGCGGGGGTGGATCTTTCCGCGGGGCGTCAGGTAGGGCTTGCGGCGGTGGTTTCCGCGTCCATGCTTCAGGCGTTAACCTATTCCCGGCGGATGTATCCTGATTTGCCGGTACTGCCCCTGGTGGTGCCGATCATCCTTGCCATGCTGGCCTGCGGCCTCTTCGGCTTCCTTAACGGCTGGATCACCGCCAGGTTAAAGATCCCCGCGTTTATCGCCACCCTGGGATCCATGGTAGCGGTCTATGGGGCATGCTCGCTGTACTTTGACCGGCCTCCGTATGGGGCACAGCCCATCGGCGGCCTGGATCCCCGGTTTAGCACTTTGGGTTCCAATTCTTTTCGTATTCTGGAAGGGCACGGCCTTGTTATCGGACCGAACCCCGCGGATTTTTCGGGCGAGATCCACCGGTTCCCCATTAACTATATCGTTATCATTGCCGTCATAGTAACGGTACTGATCTACATTCTCTACAACAAAACTACCTACGGCAAAAACATCTATGCCATTGGGGGCAATCCTGATGCCGCCAGGGTTTCCGGGGTTAATGTAGAACGGACCCTGATCATCGTATATACCCTGGCGGCGGTACTCTACGGCCTGGGGGGAACCCTGGAAGCGGCCCGGACCGGGGGCGCTACCAACAACTATGGGAACGGTTACGAACTGGTCGCCATTGCCGCCTGCGTTGTGGGGGGTGTGTCCAATATGGGAGGTATCGGGACCGTACCGGGTATCGTTATCGGGGTACTTCTGTTCAGCGTTATCAACTACGGCCTTACCTTTATCAATATGTCGCCTTACTGGCAGCAGATTGTTAAAGGAGCGATTATCATCGTGGCGGTAGCGCTGGACATCAGAAAATACCTTAAAAAGCGGTAGCGGACCGGCGCTTGGCAAAAGGGCTGCGGTAAAACCGGCAGCCCTTTTTTAGTGCGCCCAGCATGGGCAGTAACTTGGCGGTGAAAGTCCGCTACACGCTTGGCAGTAGGAAGTGTTAGCCAAAGGCAAGGGTGTCCATCGTGAGGTGGAATCTGAAG
>JAISDG010000110.1 GCA_031265015.1 Spirochaetaceae bacterium
ATGGGGGCCTATACCACCGAGACCGCGGTAGCCCGGTTCCTGGCGGCCAGTATTATCGCCGACAGCGAGGAAGAACGGGCCGGGTTAATGGAAGCGGAAAAGGACTTTGGCCTGGGGGACATTGAAGGGTCATCGATTTTTGATCTGGAATGAAGCTCCCCGCCAGGGGGCGGGGCATTAAATCACTGCGAATAAAGGTGGAAGATGCGCTTCCGGGGGTTTTGCCGGCGGCCCGAGGTTTTGCCGAAGATCGTATTCCCGCCGCCGGACGGAAAGCTTTAGTACACCACGGTAATTCGTTCCGCGGCGGCCCGGTGCCGCAGCTTGATCAGCAGGGTCTGCTCCGCGGCGGAATAGGCCCAGCCGGAAGCGTCGTAGCGTTCAAACTGGGGATCCTGGGGATAATCCGTTCCGTTAAACCGCAGGGCGGTAAAGGGCCTTACGCCCCGGATTAACAGGTAATGGGTTTCTCCCGGCGGAAAGTTTACCGTAATGTCCAGGGCGTTTTGGCCCGGAGCGCCGCTTATGGAAGAGGCCGCGGTCCAGGCCCAAAGGCCTTGACCGAGGAACTGGGCCCTGGCATAGGAATCCCCGGTCCGGCAGATGCGGTATATCCGGCGGGATCCCAGAAGGCCGCCGCCGGGTTTTGCGGCGACGTTTCCCGCGGTCCGGACCAGGATCCGGGGAACGGCGCCGGTACCGTCCGCCAGGGACAGCACGGAAAGGATCAATGTTCTTCCCAGGGAAGTCTTGACGGGGTCGCCGTAACGGAGCAGCGCGCTGCCCAGCCGCAGGTTCAGTTCCGTGTCCGCCTCGTCCCCGAAAAATGCCAGACTGCCGGCGGCCCGGCCGTTGGAGGAAATTTCCCGAAGGTTTTCGGTAACGACATACAGCGCTTGATCGATGAACCGCTCGTAGGGATTATTCCTGCCCGGACGGTACCGTTCCCAGTCGGGCCTGCCCTCCAGGAACCCCGCGGCCTGTTCGACGGTCATTTTCGCGGGATCAAAGGTCCTGAGCATTTCCGCCGCGTCGTCCATCAGGTTGTTGTAGGAGCGGACCCCCAGAAATTCGATGGTATGGAATTCCTTCAGAAAATCCAGGGACTTTTCATTAAAAAGCCGGGCAAACCGGGCGGACCGTTCCCGCTCCGCCGCTGCCAGGGAGCGCAGCGCCCCCTCCATTCTGCCCGCGTAGGCCGACGCTTCATAGGATGAAAGGGCCGGGTTGTAGGATGCGTACGCCGCGATGACGGCGGCCTTATAGGTGCCCCGCTTAAGGGCCTCGCTCATGTAGGCGCTGATCATTTCTCCCCGTTCGGCTTCGTCAATCTCCGTTCCCGGGGAGAGCATTCTGTTCCAGAACGAATAGGATCGATCCAGCCACAGGCTTACGGAGGCTTCGTACTCTTCCCCGTTCATTGCCGCGGGAAGGAAAAAGTCCCGGGGACTGGCCGTCGGCCGGTCCGGTACAACCCGGTAGCTTATGTCCGGATTTTGCGGTTCCAGCAGGATATGTCCCTCCCGGGTCTCCCGGCTAAAGGCATACCTGACCCCGCCGGCGTTCAGCAGAAAAGAGGAATTGTTTTCCATAACGCTGCTGGTAGCCAGGGGGATAAAGGGAAACCTGACGGAATCGTATTCCGGGCCGGAAAAATCGGAACGGATCACCAGTTCGATGGTTCCGCCGGTATACTGGGTGGCGAAGAACAGTTCCGGCCCCCCGGGGAATTCAAAGTAAACGCCGTTATCGGTCAGGGTCATCAGCCGGGGGCGGATTGCGGAAGCCCCCAGAACCGCTTCCCCGGGGCGGAATTCTATGCCGCCGAAAAAGACGCTCACCGGGCCTTCCAGGGGGTAGGTATTGGGCATCTGGACCGCGGGCGGCGTTCCATAGGAACCCTGGATCACCAAATCCCCCGCCCGCAGGGTAAAGTTTGTTTTCTTGCCAAACTGAAACTGAACCAGCAGGATAAACAGTACCGTAAAGAGGACCAGGAAAAGCAAAAACCGGGGAACAACGGGCTTTCTCATCCCTTCCACCATATCCTATCCGGCCTGCTTTAGGCAACTTGTGGAAATACCGATTATCTACTATGAAGTCCAAACTGAAAAACAGGCGTTTTTCCTGTATCTTCACCCTGCTGGCCGCGGCGGTTCTGGCGTGGGCGGTTTCCTGCCGTTCCGAACCCGGGCCAAAGCCCGCCCGGCAGAAACCCGGAAAAACGGATACCGCTTCGCTGCTCCTCCGGATCTCGGAGCTCCAGGCCAAAGGCGATTATGAAGGCGCCCTGGCCCTCTTTGACGCGATCGATCCCCGGGATGGGGCGGCAAAAGAAATCAGGCTCCTTAAGGCCTCAACCTGTCTTTCCGCCGGTAAAATCAGCGAAGGCTCTTCCATCGCGAAAGACATCCTCGCCGGGGAACCGGAGGACGTACCGGCCCTGCTGGTCCTGGCCGCGGCGGAAGAAGCCTCCGGCAGGACAAAGGAACAAAAAGCTCTGCTGGAACGGATACTAAAGCTGGAGAACGCCAATGTACCCGCCCTGGTTTCCATGGGCAATCTGCTGGTCAGAAACAATTCCGTCCGGCTGGCCGGACCCTATTACGACAGGGCCCGGGCGGCGGAGCCGGATAACGGCGAAGCCCTGCTGGGGCGGGCCTGGGTATACAGGAATAACCGGGATTCCAAAAACGCCGAGGCCCTGCTGAACAGGGCGGTAACCCTCTATCCCGCCTGGGCCATGCCCCTCCATGAGCGGGGCCGGCTCTACAAGTCCGCGGGTTTCCCCCGGGAAGCCCTGGCGGATCTGGACAAGGCGAAGGCCCTGGAACCGGACAATTACTTTATCGCCTGTGACCGGGGAGACGCCCTGGCGGATATGAACCGTAAAAGCGAAGCCCTGGCGGAATTTGAGCGGGCCGTCAAAATTGATCCGGAGTATTTTCTGGCCTATGTGTACAGCGCGGGGATCAAGGATGAACTGGGGGACTATAACGGGGCGGAACAGGACTATGAGAAACTCTCCCTGCTGAATCCCGATTATTACTTTGCCTTTGAGGGACTGGGCATGCACCTGATGCGCCGGGGCGACTGGCTTGCGGCGAAGGACGCCTTTGTGGAAGCCTATAAACGGGCCAAAACCGACGAAGGCACCTACGCTCTTTTGGCCGCGGTTAACTGGATGCGGGGCGGAAAGCTCCAGGATCCCAGGCTTCTTCTGGAAGACGTCCTGCGCAAGGTCCAGCGGGATTCCCTGGAATACTGGATGCTCCGGCTCTACCACGATTTGGTGGGGGATGGGGACATTGCAATCCGTATCGACAGGGAAAAAAACGGGATCCAGAAAGCCCGGATGCTCTACTACCTGGCGAACTATTACGATATCCGGGGCAATAAGCGCCTGGCGGACCGGTACTTTTTGCAGGTCAGGGAATTGAATGTCAAGGGCATCCCCGAGTGGCGCCTGAACGAATGGGCCCTGGAAGAACGGGGGCTGGCATTGAAGGTGAATTAACGGTACATTGTTGTACATGGCCGATACCCGAATGATCGTACGGGCGGGAGACCGGGAAATTATCCTGGTGGGGACCGCCCATGTTTCCAAAGAAAGCATCGACGAGGTGCGTTCTTCCATACGGGAAGAAAAACCCGACATGGTCTGCGTGGAACTGGACGAAGGCCGTTATGCCTCCATGAATAACAGTAATGCCTGGGAACGGCTCGACGTTGTCAAGGTCTTTAAGGAAGGGAGGGGTTTTCTTCTTATGGCCAACCTGGTTCTGGCGGGTTTTCAGCGCAGGCTGGGGAGCGGGCTGGGGGTTAAGCCCGGGGAAGAAATGAAAACCGCGGTAAAAACCGCGGAAGAGCTTGGTATACCCTGTACCCTCTGCGACCGGGAGGTGCAGACCACCCTGCGCCGGGCCTGGTCAAAGTGCGGCCTGTGGGCCAAATCGAAACTGCTGGCCTCGCTTTTGTCCAGCGCCTTTACGACGGAAAAACTCAGCGAAGCGGAAATAGAAAATTTAAAGAAACGCAGCGAACTGGACGGTATGATGAACGAGCTGGCATCGTACCTGCCGGCGGTGAAGGAAACGCTTATCGACGAGCGGGACCGTTATCTGGCGGCGAAAATCTGGACCGCCGGGGGAAAGCGGCCCCTGGCGGTGGTGGGGGCGGGCCACCTGGAGGGCATCAGGGCCCGGCTGGAAGCGATAGCCGCGGGCCGGGAAAACGCCGGCGTGGCGGAACTGGACAAAATACCCTCTCCGGGGATCTTCGGTCGCGTCGTTCCCTGGATTATCCCCGTCCTTATTGCCGCCCTTATCGCTTACAGCGTGTATAAGATAGGGCCCCAGGCAAGCCTGTCCACGCTGTTCCTCTGGTTCCTCTGGAACGGGGGCCTGGCCGCCCTGGGAACCCTCTGCGCCCTGGGACATCCCCTGTCGATCCTCGTATCCCTGGTAGGCGCTCCCATCGCCACGGTAAATCCCTTTGTGGGGGTGGGCCTTTTTTCGGGGCTGACCGAAGCGACGATCCGCAAGCCCCGGGTCCGGGACGCGGAATCCATCAACGACGACATCGGCAGCCTTAGAGGAATTTACCGCAACCGCATTACCCGGGCGCTGCTGGTGTTTTTTCTTTCCTCCATTGGGGGTATCGTCGGAAACATCCTTTCCATTCCCTCCATCCTGGGGGAATTGTCAAAGTAGGGGGAACGGTTTCGGCCCAGACCGGCTGTTTGCTTTACTTTTTTCCCGAATACAGGGTAAATTCCATCTTCGCCTTGTTTGCCTTAATCAGGTTAAACCACAGGACTTTCTTTTTTGCGATTACCGGGCTTTTGCGTCCTATGGCTTTGAGTTTTTCATAAATTGCCGCGCCGTTTTTGGCGGCCTGGTAGGTTTTTTGATACTGACCCTGGTATATCTGAAGGGCTTTTTCTTCTATCTCTTTATCAATAGCCGCTTCGTAGGTTTTAAGGAGCAGATCGTATTTATCGGTGATCCCCTTAAGGTAATCCAAAATCAGCCGGTCATAGGAAGGAATCAGTTCGATGATTCCGGCAAAATCCTTCAGGAACGCCACCGCCGCGCCGTAATCCTCGTCCTGGGAATAGGCTTTAAGAGCCATGCGGCAGAGCTGCATAAAGGAATCGTTATTGATGCTGGTCATCCCGTGGATGGGTTTTTTGGGAGTTACGGTAAACCGGGGCATCGCCGAAGCCGTTTTGACCAGCAGATCCATCAAATCCAGATAGATCCGCTGTTCCCAAAGGGATTCCCGGATGGAACCGAAGAGCCTCACCAGTTCTTCGCTGAATTGTTCCTTGTACCGTTCTTCTTCCTTAAAGACCACTTCGCAGGTGGGGATCATTACCCCTTTAAATTCAATATGGCCGGTATCAAAAAAATACACCGCGCCGTTTTTGACCAGGGAACACTTGGTGGTCTGGTTCTCTTTCATAAAGTTCATCTGGACCTGTTTGGCTACCATGATCCGGCTTTCCCGGGAAGAAAGTTCGTTGGCCCTGGTCTGGAGCCGGGCGCCGGAATTGAGGAGAAATCCCGCCAGATTTCCTTTTTCGGTAATGATAAGGGGGCTTTGGGTATTGCCGCCGGTGATCCCGGCGGAACATTTAAAGACCGGCAGGGCTTCCGCGTTACCCTGTCTTCGGGTGGGAATGTGGGGATCGTCCACATAGCCGGTTTTGCCGAAGTAGTCCATAATCGCCAGCGTAACCGTCACCGCGTCGGTGGCGCTGGCGGCGACCACCACCATTTCGTCCCCCCGCTCCCGCTGGCTTACCGCCTGGCAGTAGGTGGAAATCCGCCGGACTTCGGTATTCATGGCCCAGTCCAGGGTATGCATCATGGACAGGTTTTTCCGGGAATCCATGCAGAATTTGGTATAGCCGTGGATGTCAAGCATCGCCACATAAAGATTTGATATTTGCAGGGTATCTTTCAGATCCCCCGCCTCGGGAAAATGCTGATCCGGAATCACCAATTCCCGCCAGAGCCGTTTATGGCTTTGGAGGGTCATGTCCGAAAAAAACCCCCAGTTAAGGCGCTTTAGAAACTCAAAACAGCGCATGATCACCGGGTGGATCCGGGTATCCCTGACGATGGGCAGTACAAAGGCTTTCAGCGCGGAAAACGCGGTAAATTCCCTGGCAAGGATCTTATCGCACAGAAAAGAGAACAACTCATATTCCGAGGTACCTTCGTTGTATTCGCTTAAGTCTTTCACCGGATAGTTCCTGCTTTAATAATCTTTAAATAATAATAGTACTTTTTGCGGCTTTGGCATAGTATAGAAAGTATGATACGGAATTTGACGGAAGCCGAGTGCAAACGAGCCATGGAACAGGGT
Organism: Spirochaetaceae bacterium; assembly: GCA_031265015.1. Lineage (GTDB taxonomy): Bacteria > Spirochaetota > Spirochaetia > Treponematales > Breznakiellaceae > JAISBN01. Next base: position 6,376 of record JAISDG010000110.1, read on the forward strand.
GAATTTGACGGTTCCCTGATCCGGGGCAGCGCCGCGCTTATTTTGACCCAGAGCTGGTGCCCCCAGTGGAAGGCAATGAAGTCGTACCTGGAAGAGGCGGAAAGCCGTTTTCCCGGGCTGGACATTTTGTATGTGGAGTATGATACGGCGCCCTGGCATGAGGCCTTTATGGGCTTTAAAGAGCGGCGCTTTGCCAACCGGGAAATCCCCTATGTCCGCTATTACCGGGACGGAACGTGTACCGGCCAGAGTAATTATGTTACCCTGGAAGGTTTTCTGCACCGCCTTGGCCTGGAATGACCCTGTGGGCGCGGGCATTCGGATCATGGAGGGCCGGAAAGTTTAAAAAAACGCCGATTAAACGGCAATAAGTTCTGGTTAAAGGACGGTAAGTGTTGTATAGTTTAGAAGAAAACCATGGAAACCGCAGCTTTTTTAAACGATTCAGGAATTGCCCTAACCGAGGCTCACAGGCCGGACGAAGCCATTCCCCTGTTCCGCCGGGCGCTGGTAATGGAGCCGGAGAATCCCCTGTTGTGGCTCAATCTGGGCATAGCCCAGCAGCATACCGGTAATTACGAAGAGGCCCTGGACAGTTTCCAGCGGGTGTTAAGCATCAGGAACGATATTGAGGAAGCCTGGCTTTCCATGGGCCTTATTTACTATGAACTGGAACAGTTTGAGCTGGCGGAAGAGTGCTACCACAGCGCGTTAAGCCGGAACCCGGATTCCCCCAAAACCTGGAATAATTTAGGGGTCCTTTACTTTGTGGAGGGGAGTTACGAGGAAGCCCGTCATTGTTTTGAAGAAGCGGTGGCTTTGGCGCCGCTCTACGGAGAAGCGCTCTGTAACCTTCGGGATACCTGCAGGGAACTGGAAGATTACCGGGCCGCGGTGGAATTTGAACGAACCCTTTCCGAACTTGCCCGGTCCGGGGACCGCCGGTTCTGCGGCCGCTGAAGCTCCGGCGTGAAATTCCTCTATGTGGCCGAGCTGGTGGGAAAAGCCGGTATCTATGCCCTTAAAAAAGCCCTGCCGGAACTGAAACGCCGCCGGGGCATTGACTTTACCCTGGTATGCGCCGACGGCGTTACCGGCGGCAACGGCCTGGGGCGGAACCATGCCGCGTATATCCGCAAGCTTGGCGCGGATGCGATCACCACCGGGGAATGCTGCTTTTACAAAAAAGATCTGGTGGAAAACTGGCCCAAACTGCCCTATGTACTGCGGCCCTGTAACCTGGGCGCCGCTTCCCCCGGTTTCGGCCGGCGGGTGTTCAACCGTGATAGTCCCTGTCCGGTGGCCGTGCTGGTTCTCCTGGGAACGAACTTTAACCGCCTGCGGGTTAACAATCCCTTTGAGGACTTAAAGTCCCTGCTGGAAAAACTCCGCTCCGAAACGCCCTATGTGATTGTTGATTTTCACGCCTGGGCCAGCGGCGAAAAACGGACCTTTTTTGCCGCCGCCGCGGGTCTCTGTACCGCGGTTATCGGTTCCCATAACCGGGTCCAGACCACGGACGAAGAAGTGCTGCCCGGCGGCACGGCGGTCATCTGCGACGCGGGAAGAACCGGCAGCGCCGAGTCTGTGGGAGGCACGGATACCGCGGAGCGGATTCGGGAATACCTGACGGGGATTCCCAACTGGACCCGGGAAGCCTGGGACAAGCCGGAACTCCAGGGCGTCATCGTGGAAGCCGGCGGCGACGGCCGGGCCCTGAGCATCGAACGGCTCCGCATACCGGTTCCCGCCCCGGCCGCAGCAGTAGAGCGCGGCGCCGGGGATGTATGATACCATGTAATGTCATTGCATAGGATCATTACAATGTTTATGTTTGGTTCGTATGTACGGGAAAGGGGAGAACGATGAAAACGCAAAATTACATTGACCTGGGAACGATCTTTGACGAACTCTTCAACGCCGCCAGCGGATTCCGTAGCGAATTTCAAAAAAGCCTGCATGAATTTTCCGGCTCTCCCGGTTACGGGCCCGGCGGTTTTAGCGGCAGAAGCGGTCCCTTTGGATTCTGCTTTGACGAAAACACCGATTATTATCCGGGTTTTTCCTACCCGCCCATGAACGTCTATCTTACGGAAGACAAAAGCCTTAACTTTGAATTTGCCCTGGCGGGATTTGACGAGAAGAACATCAGCCTGTCATTCCAGGGGGATTACATGGTCTTTTCCGCCAAAATCGGAGACGAGGGCCGGGAAGGAGCCGGTGGGGAAGAGTCAAACGTCCGTTATCTAAAACGGCGGCTTAAGCTGAAGGATATCGACAAGCAAAAATACTTTGTACCCCTGGATAAATACTCCCAGGAAAAGGTGAAGGCGGTTTTTAAAAACGGCATCCTCAGGGTAACGGTGCCCCCCAAGGAAGAGCAGGAACAGAACGGCGGCGTCAGGATCGAAATCATCAAAGAAGGAAATTAGCGGACTTTTTCCGCGGCGTGGGCCTTGGCAACTCCCGCGGCAATGGTACCGACGCCGCTTCCCGATACCAGCTTAACGCTGATCCCCGCCTCGGGGTTGGCGTTTTTCAGGTCGAAGATCAGTTCCGCCAGATCTTCAATGGAATAGATATCATGATGGGGCGGCGGGCTGATCAGGGTAACCCCGGGGGTGGAGTGCCTGGTTTTGGCGATCATCCCGTCTACCTTATGGCCCGGAAGCTGCCCCCCCTCGCCGGGTTTGGCCCCCTG
>JAISDG010000180.1 GCA_031265015.1 Spirochaetaceae bacterium
ATGTTTTCCTCCGCCGAAAGGACGGGGATAAGGTTATAGGCCTGGAAGATAAAGCCGATCTTGAGCCGCCTGAGCAGGGCAAGCTCCTTCTTCGACAGGCCCGCGACGTCCTGGCCGCCGACGCTCATGGTTCCCGCGGTAAGGGTGTCCAGGCACCCCGCCAGATGCAGGAACGTGGACTTGCCGCTGCCGGAAGGCCCGGCAATGGCGGCGAATTCCCCTTCCTGAAATTCCAGATCCACGGAGCGCAGGGCGCGCACCCGCTGACCGTCCAGGCCGTAATCTTTCACCAAATGTTCCGCCTTTACCACCGTCATAGGTTGTCTCCTTTATGTTAAGTTTAACTAACTATTTATACCCCATTTTCTTTGCCTGGGAAAGCTGCGTTCCTTAGGAACGGGCTAAGTCCCTGCCCCGTCCGGTTCTTCGCCTTGCTTCTTCCGCAGTTCCATAAGGGCCTCTAGCCCAAAAACATCATTGGTCTTGAGTTCCTCCGCCACGGAGCTGGGAACCAGCATCATAGAGTTCCCCGCCTTGAGGCCCTCGTTCAATATGGAAAGTATCTTGAGTTTCATAGCCGGTTCGTTCTTCGCGTAGATCCCCACCGCCGCCTCCAGTTTTTTGGCGATTTCGATTTCCGCCTCCGCCAGAAGCACCCGGCCCTTTTTTTCCCGCTCTGCCTGGGCAAGCCGGGAGAGGGAATCCTGCAGTTCCTCCGGGATCTGGATGTCGGTTATTTCAATGTGCTGTATGGTGATCCCCCATTCGGTCGTCTTCCGGTCCACCTCCTCCTGGATTTGCTTTTGTATCAGTTCCCCGTGTTCCAGGAAGGTGGAAAGATCGTGGCTGGAGACGGCGTTTCGCAGGGCGGTTTTGGAGGAAAGGATCACCGCTTCCCGGTAATTTTCCACCTCCAGGATCGCCTTTTCCGGATCCCAGACCAGCCAGAAGCAGATGGCGTCCACGGTGACGGTCACCGAATCCCTGGTGAGGGTTTCCTGGGCCGAAAAATCCGTGACCCTAATCCTGAGATCCACCCTTTGGGCGATACGGTCCGCCAGGGGCATGAGGAAGAAAAGCCCCGGCCCCTTTGCCCCGTGGAAGCGGCCCAGGCGCAGCACGATGGCCCGCTCCCATTCGTCTGTCTTGCGAACCGAAGGAACAATGACTATCGCCGCGGCGAAAAACACCGAAACCCCGGTCAGAATCGCGGGATCAAAGAGCCAGGGCCGGGGCAGCGACAGCCCCGCGGCGATTCCCCCGGCGCAGAGGAGCAAAAAAAACAGCTTCGCCCTGATAAAGTCCCGCTTGGTCTCCGCGGGAAGGGAATTTTTTACCAGAGCTTCGCTTGCGCGCCCCCGCTTAATCATACTTATCACTTCTTTTCCCCTTTTCAAATCCTTGAGTTTTCGGAGAGCGGCAATCGCTCTTTTCCATCTATATAGTTCTTTACCGCGCTGATCAGTTCCCCGCCTTCCATGCCCAGATCCTCCATATCCTGCACAAAACGACCAAGCACCTCGCGGATCTTCCGGGCAAGCCCCTCTTCGGCGCTCATCGCTTCCCCCAAAAGGGGGGCCTGGTCCGAAACATAGGTTCCGCGGCCCACCTGGGTGGCAAGGACACCCCGGATCTCCAGTTCCCCGTAGGCCCTGGCGATGGTGTTGGGGTTAATCCGCAGGGACACCGCCAGGGAACGGATGGTGGGCAGCTTATCCCCCGGCAACGCCCGCCCGGACAGAATGGCGTATTCGATCTGCCGGATGATCTGCCGGTAAATCGGCACGTCCGTGTCCGTATCCAGGGAAAAACTGATCCCCTCGCCCCCGGATGATTCCGGTTCCGGTATTGTACTATTCATCTAGGACAATAGTAAATGAACTAGTACAATGAGTCAAGAGTTTTTTTCAAAATTTTGAAGTTTTTTTCGCCCCCGCCGGCGCGGACGGCGTGGGGGAGGCAAAATTAAAACATCCCCGCCTTGATTTTTGCGTATTTTCATGCTATTTTTACCCTATGACGATTGAACAAACGGTCGAAATACCGGTCAACCACTGCCTTCATTTGGATCTCAATCTCCCGGAAACGGCGATAGCCAAAGGCAAAGCAAGGGTAATTGTTCATTTTCCTGCTCGGGAAGAGCAGGTTACCGAAAAAACCGGCTATTCCGCGGAATGGGAGAAGACTCTTGCCCTGCTCAAGCGGACCCACGGCGCATGGAAGGACAACCCCTGGGAAAACTATATGGAAGATCTCCAAGTCATGCGAAGCGAGTGGGACCATCATGATTTCTGGAATCCCGATTCGGCAAAACAGCGCCGGGATTAATGTGGATAAACCCCGTTTTGTGCTTGATGCCAGCATCCTTATTGGGCATCTAAACCATAATGAGTATAAAGCCCGCGGGGTCCCGTAATTCAACTACCAATTCGGCGCTGGGCCAGCTTTTCAAGCTGCATACTCCAAAACCTATCCTTTTAATGCTTGTAAGATCCGTTGTCAAATCCCGACCGCCCTGTTCAGAGCCAAAACAAAAATTGGCTGTATTTTAAAAGAAACACACGCAATGCCCCGGCGACAATGCCACGATGCCTATCGCTTTATATTTATTAAATTTTTGTAAAGAAAAATGCTACTATAGCGATAATAAATAAATTATTATACACTGATAGTGATAAAGTAAAGGAAAATATAAGCATACATAAATTAGTAATATTTTTTTTCAGCATAGAAAAATATTATCATTGTATCAAAAAAATATGACAGTTTTTCTACTGTAAAAGCAACACTATTTTCACATTTTTCTTTACAGATTCAAAAAAGCGCCTGTATAATTTTCTTGTTAGTTTAGACCCTGATTAAGGAGACAACCTAATAAGGAGATTGACATGAAAAAGTTAGGGATTGTAGCGGTTCTTTTAGCGGCGGGAGCATTCGCCGCATCCGGGCTATTCGCCCAGGAAATTAAGTTTGACGGGTATGTAAACAGCGGCCTGGGCGTGGTGCTTTCCACCGAAGAAGACGCGCCGGATCCCTTCATTGCCGCCGTGGCGAACGACTCCTGGAACAACGCTTTCCGGATCTGGCTGAACGCCCGCTATACCAACGAAGCGGGCAACATCGGGGCGCACGTGCGGCTCCAGGCGTCGGGGGGCTATAACTTTTTCGCCGTGCCCGTCGGCTACGGGTGGTTCAGCGCCTTTGACAATATCCTCACCGTAAAGGGCGGGATTGTGGACGACGGCACCTGGAACTCCGGGGGAGCCCACCTCGCGCTGGATCAAGGCGAAGGCTTGGGAACCCTGATAAAGGTCAGCCCCATCAGCGGGCTGGATCTCGGCGTGGGCGCCTATCTTACGAATATCCCCGGCGAACACGAAAATGACGCGGTGTTTGAGCTTCCTTACGGCAAAAATTTTGCCCGCGAGTTTGATCAAGCCAAATACACCTTTAACGCGGCCTATACCCTGCCGGAGGTATTTAAGTTTATCGCCACCTACCGCACCAAGAGCGAAACCAATGTTGCCAACGGCGCGGCGGCTCCCTACACTGTTTCAAGCCGGGCGCAAATAACCGCGTCCCTGCTGGCGGTTCCCAAGCTCAAGGCGATTGTCGAACTGGAACTGGACAACCTCCAGGACTTCAAAGC
>JAISDG010000079.1 GCA_031265015.1 Spirochaetaceae bacterium
ATGATTTCCGCAATTCCCGCCTTGTCGTCCGCCCCCAGGAGGGTTGTTCCGCCGGTATGGATGATCGTCTTTCCCTTTTGGGCGGCCAAATCAGAATCCTCCGCGGGATCCAGGACCGGACCGTTTTCATCCCCGGTTAAATCAATCTTTTCCCCGTCATAGTTCTCGACCACGATGGGACGTACATTTTTGCCGCTTACATCCTGGGCGGTATCTAGGTGGGCCAGAAAACCGATGGCGGGCTTTGCTTCATATCCGGGGCTGGGAGGAATCAGGCTGACCACATAACAATGACCGGTTATTTTCGTTTCCGTAAGCCCCAGGGCCCGCAATTCCTCCGCCAAAAGTTTGGCCAGTTCCCACTGGCCGGGACTTGAGGGCGTTTCTTCCACATGCCGGTCACTGGTGGTCCAGATTCGCACATAACGGAGAAAGCGGGGAATCAGGGAACGAAAATCTTCCATAAGGTCCCAGTATACGGCATTGGAAGCATTGTTTCCAGTAATGAGCCCTTGTCCGGTTCGGGACGGGCGCCCGCGAAGCGGCGCGTTGATACGGCGTCCTCCGCATGGTATACTGTAAGTACATGCTAATACCCGAATTCCCCGATTTTGTCCCGCTAAGCTATGAGCTAAGAACCGAAATGCATCCCCAGCTGCCGATGACCCCCGACGGAGTTTCGGAATATGTCTTTGCCAACCTGTTTCTGTTCCGCCGGCGCTATCAGTACCAGGTTGCCAGAGTCCAGGACAAGACTTTTATCCTTTCGGGAATTCAGCCCCCCCACGGCGAAGGGCGGGAGAAAAAATTCTTTTGTACCCCCTGCGCCGTTCCCGGCCGGGGTATTCTGGAATCCCTTTTTAAAACCCACGATTACTGGAAAGGAATTTCCGATTCCCTTCTGACCCCCGATCGGATCCGCATGGAAGAGTGGGGTATAGAATTTACCGAAGACCGGGACAATTTTGACTACCTGTATCTGCGGACGGATCTGGCGGAACTGCCGGGAAAAAAGTTCCACAAAAAGCGGAACCTGGTAACCCAGTTTCACACCCTGTATGACGGAAAGTGGGAATCAAAGCCCCTTACCGCGGATTTGGTGCCCGCCGCCCTGGAGATCCTGGAAAAGTGGCGGGAACAAAAGGGCTTTGACGGCGACTTTGCCGCCGCTTCGGAGGCTCTGGGAAAATTCCGGGGGCTGTTCCTGAGGGGCGCGGTATACTGGGTAGATGGAAAGCCCGCGGCATGGTGCCTGGGGGAACGGCTGGCCCGGGGCCGGATGTTTGCCGTTCATTTTGAAAAAGCCCTGGAAGAATACAAAGGCATCTATCAGTTTATCAACCAGGACTTTACCGCCTCCCTTCCCGCCTGTTATACCCACATCAACCGGGAACAGGACCTGGGGGACGAAGGCCTCCGGCACGCCAAAATGAGTTACCGGCCCTGCGGCTTTGTCCGGAAATTTACCGCGGTTCTCCGCTAACCGTACCTTCAAGGCGGATTGATTATGACGAAAGCAGTGGAACAGTTAACGGCCATTCTCGCCCGGTTTGTGGACTTTTCGGGAAAATACCTGCCCGATGATGTCCTGGTCCGGCTTCGGGAACTGCGGGCGGAGGAAGACTCACCTATGGGGACGCGGATCTACGATGCCATGTTCAGGGACCTGGACCTGGCGGCGGAGCTGAACCGGCCCTGCTGCCAGGATACCGGGGTAATCCAGTTTTTTGTCCAGGCGGGAACGGCCTTTCCCTGCCTGGGGGAACTGGAAACCGCCCTGCGGGAAGCGGTGATCCGGGCTACCGCCGCCGCTCCCCTGCGTCCCAATGTGGTGGAATGTTTTGACGAAAAAAACACCGGCAACAATACGGGGACCAGAATCCCCTGGATAGACTGGGAACTGGTTCCCAATTCGTCCGGTATCCGGGTCTTTGTTTATATGGCCGGCGGAGGCTGCAGTTTGCCGGGATTTGCCAGGGTTTTTATGCCCCTGGAAGGGTATGAGGGAGCGGTAAAGGCGGTGTTCGATCAGGTTGTGTCCTACGGGATTAACGCCTGCCCACCCCTGCTTATCGGCATAGGACTGGGCGCGTCGGCGGACGCGGCCGCAAAGCTTTCCAAAAAAGCTTTGCTCCGCTTTATCGGAAGCCGGAACAGCGGCGGCGCGGCGGAACTGGAAACCCGGCTGGAAAAGGGCCTTAACGCCCTCGGTATAGGGCCCGGGGGATTTTCGGGAAAACATTCGGTTATGGCGGTCCACGTAGAACACTCCGGCAGGCATACCGCCACCCTGGCCCTGGGCTTTTCTACCGGCTGCTGGGCCCATCGCCGGGCCCTTATCGAGATAACCGGGGATTTACGCTCTACCCTCCTTTCCCACAGAAGGGCCTCTTTGGACGGGGTCTGGGAGAGGTTCTCTCCGGATTATCCGGCGGCCAACCCTTCAGGGTCTTCCCATGCCGCAGGAAAGGGGAAGCCATGACGGAAAAACGCCTTACCACTCCCTTAACCGCCGGGGATCTGACGGAACTCCGGATCGGGGACATTGTGTACTTAAGCGGCAGCCTTGTTACCGGCAGGGATGACGTACACCAGCGGGTTGTCCGCGGGGGGACGCCGCCGCCCGTGGGCCTGGAGGGAAGGGCGGTCTTTCACGCCGGACCTATCATCCGCCGGCAGAACGGCGGGTACGAAGTCGTCTCCATAGGCCCTACCACCAGCATGAGGATGGAAAGCTGCGAAGCGGAATTCCTGGAAGCCGCCGGGGTCCGGCTTATCGTAGGCAAAGGCGGCATGGGGGACAAAACCGCCGCGGCCTGCCGCCGGCTGGGCGCGGTCCACACGGTTTTCCCCGGCGGATGCGCGGTGCTGGCCGCGGGCCTGGTGGAGGCGGTGGAAGGGGTTCACTGGCTGGATCTCGGCATGCCCGAAGCGCTGTGGATGCTCCGGGTCAGGGACTTCGGCCCCCTGATTGTTTCGATAGACCCGGCGGGAAACAATCTTTTTGAAAACAACAAAAAACTGTTCAGGGAACGGAAAGCCGCGGCTCTGGAAGCATGGGGAATACGGTAACACCGGTTTTCGCTCCGGGAACCGGTATAAGTGAACTTCTTACTCTTCGCCTGTTTCCGCCTCTTCTAACTGTTGTACCGGCGGCGGCGTTTTCTTTTCGATGGTCCAGTTAAAGCCCGCAAAACCCTGGACAAACCAGGCGTGATCCCCTCTGGTCAGGGGCGCCTTTCCCCAGGAATAGACGGGTATTTCCGCTCCGAAGAGGAGGGCAAAGAGGGGCCGGATGGTAACGGCCGTTTCAAAGCCCAGGAAAAGAGCATGGTAGGTATCTTTTTCGCGGACCAGCGGCCCGTCGTAGGAACGGATCAGGGTCTGATAGCCCAGGTCAATGGAAATCGTGTAGGGAACGTTCTTGGAATAAATTTCACCCCGGTAACAAAGGCGGAGTAATTCGTCTTCGGTTACAAGGCCGCCGGTCTGGAACAGGCTGAATTTTTTAGTACCCAGACTCAGGGTATTAACCAGATTTGGCAGCCAGAACCCCAGGGCAATGCTGCCGGTTTCCAGCGTATAATCCCCCTTTTCATGGAGGGATCCGAAGACCGCGCCGCCCCGGAGGGACCCAAAGATAATGCCCGGAAGATCCACTCCGATGCCGGCGCTTACCCCCGGTTTAAGGGGATTTTCCCGGGTATCGAAAAGGCCGAACAGGGGTCCCAGGGAAAAAGAAAAAAGTCCCACATTAACCCTTAGTTCGCCGTTCAGGATATTCCGCAGTACGGGATCCCGCTCCAGGGAAACGGAATAGCTGAAGGTTTCGGAGACCCGGTCGGTCAGGGCAATCCGGCCAAAGGGATACGGGTGTCCGGTAAACTCACCGCTCCCCAGGGGTTCATCCTCCCGGATATTAAACGAAAGGTTCCCCCCCCCCATGACGGCGGAAAGGTCCAGGCCAAAGAGGAGGCCGCCCCCCAAAAGCAGGATCCCTGCCAGGAAAACCCTTCTCGTCATCCTAGTAGGCCGTCCGTATTCCGATAAAGCCTTCCATTAAATCCCCTCCCTCGGTGAAATACAGAACATTAACCCGGACCTTGAAATCCCAGAGCAGTCCCGATGTCACCGTTCTGACAAAGGGAGAAATCCAGAGGGTCATGTCTTCGCCGTTGTGCATTCTCATGCCCAGGGTGGTTTCCAGCCCTCCCTCAAAGGTGGAACGGCTTATATCCCCGTAAAAGACCTTCAGGTTTATGTCCGCCTTTCCGCTGTCCGGATCATTGTTTTCATCCAGAATTTCGCGGTTCATATAATAGACGGGATGATAGAAAAAGGTAAAGCCCATCCCCAGCTTTTCAAAGCGCAGCCGGGGTTCCAGCAGGAAATAAAAGTTGTCAATGGTAATACTTTTCCCCGCCTCCCAGTAGGGCAGGCCCGCCTGCATCAGAAGGCCCATGGACCCCGAGCTGACATAGGCTAAAAGGCCGCCCCGGAGGACGGGATTACCCTGGTTGATATAAGTAACGCCCGTAAATCCCTCAAATTTGACAATTTCCCCATTCACCATCAGGGAAAAATCCCCGGAATAGTGTCCCGGAAGGTAGGTCCCGGTTACCGGATCCTTAAACGAAAGATCCTGGTACAGATAAACGGAGGGAACAACCTTGTCCAAAAAAAGGCCCTTTAAAGCCAGTCCGGTACCCAGGATACCGTGGATAGCTCCGTTAAACCGGAGGGACGGATCGCCCCCCAGTCCTTCGGGATAGTAGAGAAAACCCCGCATACCGGTTCCCACCTGAACGGTACCGAACCGCTCCTGGAAATCGTCCCCGGAGCCGAGTTTATTGTAGCGGCCGATAAAGAACGCCAGTTCCAGGGGCTTGTCGAAGAGATCCCGGACCACGGCTTCCAGATACCGGATAGACAGGGTGGCCTGATTATTAAAGCGGTCCTCCACCGTCCGGGCGAGTTCGTTATAGTCATCGCCGGTAGGGGAGGTGCTGTTCAAATAGGGCATGTCCAGCCTGCCGTAGGACAGGGCTTTTTCCAGGTTGGGGATTTCCGCCCCCAGCCCCAGGGTTATGCCGTATTTGTACCCTCCGTTAAGGGCTATGTCGGCTTCCGCGGAGGTACTAATTCCGAAATCGCCGTCTTCCACCGTTCCCCGGCTGGCCAGTTCCAGATGGGGAACGGTAATTTCCGCCGTAAAGAGGCCTCCCAGGGGGATAAAAAGGATTACCAGGACCATAACGAAGGCTTTTTTCATACTATTAGTATCGGTAACATCGTATCCGCAGCATACCCCTAATTTTGCAGGGTTGACGTAAAATGATTTGTGTATAAACTTAAAACATGAGCGATTACCTTGATCCAAATAACGAAGAATTACTAAAAGATTTTTTCAGTGAAGCTCAGATGCAGGTTGACACCCTGGAACAGAATATATTGGTCCTTGAAAACGAAGGGGGCAACAAAGACGCGGTAGACGAAATCTTCCGGGCGGCCCATACCCTGAAAGGGGGATCCGCCACGGTGGAAATGATGGAGTTGTCCCATTTTACCCATATGGTGGAGGATGTGCTGGACGCTATCCGCTCCGATCAGCTTGCAATTAACGAGGACGTGGTGGATACCCTGCTGGCGGCGATTGATATTATCAAAGCCATGCTGGAACAGCGGATGAACGGCGCGGTCTACCAGGAAGATACTTCCCAAATGGAGGCCCGGCTGGAAGCGATGATCCCCGCCGGGGGTAAAAAAGGTTCCGCCAAGACGGCTTCCGTCAAGGCGGTTCCCGCCCAGGCGGCTTCCGCCCAGACTCCCCGGCCCGTTCCGGCGGCGGACCCCCAGCCTGCTCCTTCGGTTTCAGGAACTTCCGGGACCTTAAGTGATTCGGATATCCGGGAATTGAGGGAATCGGTGGGTGGGGACATTCCGGTATACCAGGTAGTGGTTCAGTTTGACGAAAACGGCCTGATGAATACCGTGGGGGGCATACAGTGCTATGTAGCCCTGAAAAGTCTGGGGACCATACTCCGGACTTTTCCCGAATTTGAACAGTTATACGAAGACACCTTTTTCCCCTCCGTTACGTACTATATTGCGTCGGAAAAAAGCGCGGAGGACCTTAAAAAATACGTCACCATCCCCGATGTAACCCTTTCCGCGGCGGTGGCGGACATACGGTCCCTCCAGTCCGCCGCCCGGAGCGAAGAAGTTCCCGCCGGCCGGGGCCTGCTCCAGGCGGCGGCGGCCGCACAGGCGGTTTCGGCGGCGCCGGCAGTACCGCCGCCGGTTCCCGCGGCTCCGGTGTCCGCCGCTCAGCCGGCGGCTTCCGCCGCCCCCCCCGCCGGAGGGGCATCGGCCGCGGCGGCAAAAGCCGCCACGGAGGACGCCAAAAAAGCGGGTAAGGAAGCGGGATCCATACTTCGGGTGGATTCCAAGCGCATCGACGACTTGCTTAACCTGGTTTCCGAAACGGTAATCACCAAGGCAACCTTTAACCAGATCAACATGCAGTTCACCGATTTGGTTAACGAGCTGCACGCCATTGAAACCAGTTACCGGGAACGGATCAAAAGCCTCTTTGACAGCCTGCCGGGTTATCTGGAAGGCATTCAGGAAGGCCGGTCCATCAAGGATATCCGCAAGGAAATCGGTGACCAGTACGGGGATATTTTCTCCCTTTTTGACGGCTTTGAAACGAACCTGAAGACCAACGTCAGCAAGTTCCGGTCCACCAGCCAGAACCTGGGCCGTATTACCGGGGAACTTCAGGAAGGGGTTATGCGGATCCGCATGGTGCCTATCAGCCAGATTTTCAGCCGTTTTCCCCGGCTGGTGCGGGATCTTTCCAAATCCCTTAATAAAAAGATCAACCTGGTTATTGAAGGCGAAGAAACGGAGCTGGATAAATCGGTTATTGAGGATCTGCTGGATCCGATCATGCATTCGGTGCGGAATTCCGTGGACCACGGCATTGAATCCGCCGAAGAACGGAAGGCCGCGGGCAAGCCCGAGGAGGGTCAGGTACTCCTGAAGGCCTCCAACGAAGGCAACATGATCATCATCGAGATCGGCGACGACGGCAAGGGCATTGACGTGGAAACGGTCAAGGCCAAAGCCGTTGAGAAGGGAATCATCAACCCCAACAAGGTCCTTTCCGATGTGGAAGCCTACAACCTTATCTTTGAGCCCGGTTTTTCCACCGCCAAACAGATTACCAGCATTTCCGGCCGGGGGGTGGGCCTGGACGTGGTCCGCCGGTCCATCGAAAAACTCAACGGTACCGTGACGGTTACCTCCGAAAGAGGCAGGGGAACAAAATTTATCATCAAACTGCCCCTGACTCTGGCGATTATTCAGGGCCTCCTGGTCAGGGTGGGGGAGGAAATTTACTCCATCCCCATTACCAGCGTTATCGAAAGCCTGCGGATTAGGCCGGACGAAATCAAATTCATCGACAACTACGAGGTGTTTAATATCCGCAGTGACGTTATCTCTCTGCTCCGTCTGAACCGGCTTTTCGGCATCAAAACCGAAGAAAAAACCGATTATCTCTTTATCGTGATTGTGGGAACCGCCGAAAAAAAGATGGGTTTTATGGTGGACAGCCTTATCGGGGAAGAAGACGTCGTCATCAAGCCCCTGCGGGATCAGTTTACCAATTCTCCGGGCATCGCCGGCGCTTCTATCCTGGGGGACGGTTCGGTGTCCCTGATTATTGACGTAAGCCAGCTTCTGGAACTCGGCCAGCGCAAGGAAATGGAACAGCGCCGGATCCGCGAAGGAATACGGTAGGGGTGTAACATGGCTGTAGTACGGGATTTGGAAACGGTCAACGCTGAACTCCAGCAGCAGAAAGAACGGGTGGAAAACGTTGATTTTAAGATGATCACCTTTTCTCTGGCCGGCAAAGATTACGGCGTGGACATTATGAACGTCAAGGAAATTGCCAAGGCCGACAAGTTTACCTATGTACCCAACGCCGCCTCCTATGTGCGGGGGGTGTATAACCTCCGGGGCGACATTATTCCCATCATAGATCTGCGGACCTTTTTTCATCTGCCCGTAGAAAAAAAGGACACCGGCATTGAAAACATGCTGATCCTCCTTATTGAAGACCGGGTCTACGGAACCATCGTGGACAAAATTGACAAGGTTGTGGGGATCAATTCCGAATCCATCCAGCCCCCCCACCCTATCTTTGGGGACATCAACATCAAGTTTATCAGCGGGGTGGTGGAAAAACAGGGGGATCTTTACATTATTTTGGATGTGGTACGGATTTTTTCCATCAGCAAGGATGAGGACAAATCCAGGCTTCCCGACACGGGCGCCGCCGCGGGCGGCTACTATATGCCCCCTTCCCAGGATCCTCTTCCGGCGGCTTCCCCTTCTCTTTCCGGAACCGAATCCGCGCTGGACTTTATACGCCAGAGCCTGCCGGCAATCAAGCGCTTCTATCCCAGCCCCATCAACGAAACCTGGCTGCGGGAACGTTTTGCCGGCTGGAGCACGGGCCGGTCGGGGGCTGATCTTCAGCTTAAAGACGCCGGGGAGGCGGACAACTTTCTCTCCCTGTTTTATTCCCCTTCCACAGCGGCCTTCTGGCACGATGACTATGCCGCGGCGGTTAAGGCAGCCCTTCCCGGTTTGTCCGCAAATACTATCCAGATATGGAACATCGGCTGCGGAAAGGGCTATGAAACTTTTTCATTTGCCTGTATACTAAAGTCCAGGTACCCGGACTCCCGCTTTAAAATCTGGGCCAATGACAACGATATTATGGCAATTTCCCAGGCCCCCAATATGCTGTTTGACCTGGACGAAGTTCCCGAGTATTGCCGGGCGTACATGGTGCGGGGTCCCAGCGGCTATACCTTTAACCAGGAAATCAAGGATTCAATCCTTTTTGAATACCACGATATCCTGAACGACAATTCTCTGCCGGATCTTGATATTATCCTGGCAAGGGATATACTGTCATTCCTGCCGGTACAGGAACAGGGAAAGCTGGTTGGGGAATTTGCGGAGAAGCTGAAGTCCCGGGGGCTGGTACTGCTGGGAATGAATGAAGAATTGCCCGAAACCGAATGGCGGTCTGCGGCAAAGCAGCCGGTATCCGCGTTTATGCAAAGAGGCTAAAGGCTTATCATTAACACGGGAGTGTGTTAACGGCCGATGAACACAAGCGAAGCGGCGCTGCCGCTTTTAACAGGAGTTTAAGGGATGCGAGTCGAGTATATCAATCCTTTTGTAGAAGCGGCATTCAACGTGTTAAAAGAAGTACTGGATGCCGATGTCAAACGGGGTGACCTTTATCTTAAATCCACCACCATGTCGATCATGGGAGTTGCCGCCCTGGTTGGCCTTGCGGGCGATGTAGAAGGCCGTGTCCTCTTTGATATGACCAAACAGACCGCCCTTAGCGTTGCCGGCGCCATGAACAGCGAAGAATTCACCCAGCTTGATGACATGGCCAAAGCTACCATTACGGAGCTGGCCAATATGATTACCGCCCAGGCGGTAACAAAACTCCACGACCTGGGATTTAAATTCGATCTTACCCCACCGGCCCTGTTTTCCGGCGAAAATATGGAAATTTCCAACCAGGAGGTGGAAGCCCTGATCGTCCCCATGGAACTGGGTCCCCACGGTAAAATAGAGATTAACGTCGCTATCCGGGAACGGACATAGTAAGCGGCAGCGAATATTCGGGCGGTTAGCTCAGTTGGTTAGAGCACCAGTATGACACGCTGGGGGTCACAAGTTCGATTCTTGTATCGCCCATGCCCCTTCGGGGGCTTTTTTATGTTTATCTGCCCATTGCGGCGGTATTGATTACGGAATAAGCCCCCGTTATTTGAAAGGCTAATACCTTTCGCTTGTAAAATCGAGAACATTAATATTATTCTTTTTTATATAACCATCTGTTATTTTGTAAAGTACCGGAGAGAAATTCCGTGTTATCTTTTCAATATTCACTGTTTTCCCATCTATTTTTACTTCCCGGTAAATTTCGTTATATCTAAAATAACTTTTGTTTCTTTTTATTAAAAAATGATTTTTTTCAATGATATGGAATTTTTCTTTTATGTGATTTTGACATACTATTTGCCCTTTCAAATAAGTATCAGTTAACCATATCTTAATTTGTATCGGATATTCTAATTTATTCCTTACTTTCAAATCAACGAAATTATAGAGAACCGTTGCCCCGCTGCCAAACGGCAAAACTCTTCCGGAATCCGGAAAAACGTCCATAGAATGATGATACCGTTCAACGGTTTCCATCGGGACATGCAAAAATATCCAATACAGAAAATTTGAAAGCTGGCATAATCCGCCGCCGGCGCCTTTTATCACTTTTCCATTTGATAATAACATGCCGTCAACATATCCTTTTTTATACGTTGGTTTACCAATAATTGTCCAAAACGAAAATATCTTATTTGGCTCAATAATAACGCCGTTTAAGCTGCTTATAGCTTGCCTTAAATTTATTATTTTATTTTCCTGGAGTTCGGGATCACTATCACCTAATTTTCTCCGCAAAACCGATTGGTGTCTTGCAATTATACATTTATAATACACAGTACTTTTTTTATAGGATATTCCAGGATCAAAAATATTCTGTAGTTTTCTTATAAAACAGCGAAGATGAATTATTGGTTTTTTTAAGAATGGATATTTTCTTGAAAATGCAATCCTCCCCGGGTTTTCATACTTATCGAGAAGAGCAAGGATTTCCTCTTTTGAGACGCGCATCGCCGCCTGCGTTACGGGCAAATTTTTGCGATAATCCGCCGGGCAATCTCGCAGGAATTTTTTGAGGCAATGGGCAGGTATTCTTCAAAGGCCATGGGCGATTCGGTTCCGGCGATATCCGAAAGCGCCCTGATAACAAGACAGGGTGTTTTAAAGATCCAGCAGACCTGGGCAATGGCGGCGCTTTCCATTTCTACCGCCCTTAGTCCGGGGAAGCGCTTTGCCGCGGCGGCGATCCTGTCCGGGTCGTGCATAAACACATCACCGGAACCGATAATCCCCCGGACATGGTGAAAGTTTTCCGGCAGTGTTCCTTCGTTTTTTAGTTCATCCACCGACTGTTCCGCAAGCTGTATCAGCTTATCGGATACGGGAAAAACCGCGGGCATTCCGGGAAGCTGTCCCGGCGCGTAGTTAAAGGCCGTCACATCCACATCGTGATGAACAATGCCGGAAGAAATGACCACATCCCCAAAATGCAGGTCCGGTCCTGTACCGTTGTTGATGCCCCCGGCGGAACCGGTATTGATCACCGTGTCGGGATGATACCTGTCGATCAGCAGGGCGCAGCCCACTGCGGCGTTTACCTTGCCGATTCCGCAGCGAAGCAACGCCGTATCCCTGTTATCCAGAGTACCCCGGTAAAATTCAAATTCGCCGATGGCTGTGGTTTGAGGGTTTTGCAGCCGATTCCGAAGCATGATCACTTCCGGTTCCATGGCGCCTATAAGACCAATCACGGTTACAGCATATCAGAAAAACGAACTGGTTTCCAGTGCTTTTCGCAGCTCTTCTTTGGGTATGCCCCAGTTTCTTCCAAAATGAGCCAGAAGCCGCCGGGACAGTTCCATAAAGCGTCCAAATACCGGCTTTCCCGCCGCCGGCAGCAGTTCCGGAAAAGGGCGGCGGTTTACGATAAGTTCCCAGAAGCGGGCAAAGTTCTTTACCGCGTCCATGTCCGCTTTGGAAAGAGAATCCGTCGCCCGTACTTCGTAGGGAGCGGAACTGTCGTACTCCGCCTGAAAGACCCCGGATTCCGTCATGGCCCGCAGCGGCGTACCAGGCAGGCATTTGAGTATACCCGGCTGTATCTCGAAGGTTCCGGCCGCCGCCGGACCCCGTGCGCCGCTCAGGCCGCTCCACAGCCGGTCAAAGCCTGTGCCGAAAGAAGCGTAATCTTCCCCGGGAAGGCCGGCGATAAGGTCCGCGTGAACGACGGCGTTTGTTTCCGTCCGCAGAAAATGCAGGACTTCCAATTCCCGTTCGGGATTGGAAGCCCGGTTGATACGGGCGCAGGTTTCGGGTTTAAAGCTTTGTATGCCGATTTCCAGCCGCAGGCTTTCCGGCGGAAAGCGGACCAGCATCTTTCGCAGCTCTTCCGGAAAAACCGCGGGGACCATTTCAAAGTGAAACTGAAGGCCCCCGGGATACGCTCCGTCCGGGGACCTTGTTTTTGACAGGCAGTATTCCAGAATTTGCAGTGCCCGGGAAATATTACTGTTAAAACTGCGATCGAGGAATTTGATGGTCCGCGGTCCGCGGCTGTTTTTACCGCAGCGCCGCAGCAGGGTTTCCAGATCGGCCAGGAATTTTTCCAGCGGAAATTCCCGGACACCGGCATGTTCCGCCGGACGGGCGGGCGGCCCTTCGGATGTACCCGTAAAACCCGCGGGTTCCGCGGCGCTTTGACAGAAGGCGCAGGCAAAGGGACAGTCCCTGGATGCTTCTACATAGATAAGCTTGTATTGCAGATCCTCGGCGGTATACAGGGAATAGCCCGGCTTAATGACGGCAGGATCAACCGGAACGGCGTCAATGAATGTACTGTGGGGTACATTCATTTTGCCGGAGATCTTCACTTGACTGTAAACATTCAGGGAATCATGCCCGGCCGCCGTTCCGTTCATGTCCGGGCAGCCCGCCGCTTTGTCCCGCAGGATAGAACGGCACAGTTCCGCAAAGGCCGTTTCCCCTTCGCCGCGGATAACAAAATCCGCAAAGCGGAAAATATCCGCGTCTTTCGGCAGGTACGTTACTTCGGGGCCGCCCAGGACGATTACCGGCCGGCGCGGCCCGAAAGAACGGGCGTCCGCCGTTATGCGCCACAACTGTTCCAGTTCCCCAAGCAGATCCACCGTTGCGCCGTGGTTCCAGACGGAGACGGAGATGCCCAGGATCCGCGGTGACTCCGCGAGAATAGCCGCGGTTTTTTCCGCCAGGGGCTGCCGCAGGGCAAGTTCTACGATGGCGCACTGATCCGGGTCTTCCAGGTTTGCCTTGAGCAGGCGCAGGGCCAGGGAAGGGTGTATCCATTTTGCGTTAACTGTGGCCAGGACTATGGCGGCCACGGGACGCTACCGGGCGTCCATGCCCATGCGTCCCATCATCTGCTGCATGGCCCCGGGGTTTTTTCCCATCTTTGCCATTTTTTTCATCATGGTCCGCATTTTTTCAAATTTCTTGATAAGCCGCCCCACTTCCGCCACGGAGGTGCCGGAACCCCTGGCAATCCGGCTCCTCCGGGAAGGGCCGATAATCAGATGGTTGTTCCGCTCCTTGCGGGTCATGGAAGAAAGAATGGCTTCCTGGTGCTTAAAATCTTCCCTGTCAATATCTTCTTCGCTTACCTGTCCCGCCATACCGGGGATCATTTCCAGCATCTTTTGCAGGGAACCCATTTTCTTGATCGACCGCAGCTGGTTCAGCCAGTCGTCGAGGGTAAAATTCTCCTTCTCCATCTTTTTCCGGAGTTCCAGGGCTTCTTTTTGATCGATCACTTCCTGGGCTTTTTCTACCAGGCTTACCACGTCGCCCATGCCCAGAATACGCCCGGCAATACGGTCCGGATGGAATGGTTCAAAGTCTTCGGGCTTTTCACCGGTTCCCACAAATTTCAGGGGCTTGCCGGTAACGGTTTTAAGGGACAGCGCCGCGCCGCCCCGGGTGTCGGAATCAAACTTGGTCAGCACCACTCCGGTAAGGCCGATCTTTTCATCAAAAGTTTTTGCAATATCCACCGCCGACTGGCCGGTCATGGCATCGGCCACCAGCAGCAGTTCATCCGGCCTGGAGGCATCTTTAAGGCGCCGCAGTTCTTCCATCATCGGTTCGTCTATCTGAAGCCGTCCGGTGGTATCGATGATCAGCGTATCGTACAGTTCTTTCTTTGCCAGGGCCAGCGCGCCCCGGTACACCGCGACCGGATTTTTGGCCCCCTCTTCCCGGTAGACCGGTACGCCGGTCTGGCTGCCCAGAACCGCCAGCTGTTCCGCCGCGGCGGGGCGGATAAGGTCGCAGGCCGCCAGAAGGGGCCTGCGGCCTTCTTTCTTAAGACGCAGGGCAAGCTTGGCGGAACTGGTGGTTTTCCCCGAACCCTGCAGGCCCAGCATAAGAACCGTGGAAAGGGTATCGGGCCCCTTTAACGCAAGCCCTTCGCCGTTCCCTCCCAGAAAGGACACCAGTTTATCGTGAATGATCTTGGTAAACTGCTGGCCCGGATTTACCGCGCGGAGAACTTTTTCGCCCCTGGCTTCTTCGATGGTAGAGTTGACAAAACGGCGCACCACCCTCAGGTTAACATCCGCCTCCAGCAAAGCCATTTTGATGGCATCCACCGCGTCTTCGATGTTTTTTTCGGTAATGGCCGCCTTTCCGGAAATGAACCGGAAGGCGTCGGAAAATTTTTGAGTCAGCTTGTCAAACATCATGATTCTCCCTGTGTAAGGATTTGCCGGCCAGCCGTTCTTTTTTCCTGTTCTCCGTTTTGTTTTGGTACATAAGCCTGTCCACATAGGAAAGGAAGTCCTTGATTGAACGATTCCCCCCGGGGATGAACATGTCCCAGCCGTAGCTCATCCGCAGTTTATAGGGCCGGCCGGCGTTGCTGTTCTGATGATCCATGGCGTTTTTTATTCTTTCTATCAGTTTGGTAACATCGTATTCCGCCCTGACGGCCAGAACAAATTCGTCCCCTCCGTAACGGGCGGCAAAGTCCGATTCCCGGATACAGCCCTTGATGATCGACGCCATGTCCCGCAGCGCGTTGTCCCCTTCCAGATGGCCCAGGGTATCGTTGATTTCTTTAAAGTGATCCATGTCAATCATGACAATGGAGTAGCTTTCCCTGGCACTGGCCCGGGAAAGTTTGTCGATAAACTCGTTAAAGCTAAAGTGATTCCCCAGCCCCGTAAGGCTGTCCAGTTTTGAATCGCTCTGCACGATAAAAAAATAAAAATACAGCATGGCCGCGGCAAAACAGGGCCACATCAGATTGCTGGATCTGAGCAGTATATCCGTAACCGCGCCGGAAGCTACAAGGATGCCGAAAAATATAATGGAATAAACCCTGGACAGGGTAAACTGTTTGGCGGAAAAGGCTATATCGACAAAACACAGAACCAGGGGAAAGTAACTTATGATAAGCCTGAGCGGATAAAACCCGCCGGGGGTATAGTGGTTATCCGCCGAAATGGAAAAGAAAAAGTGCCGGGGTAAATTGAAAACCAGCGCCAGAACATAAAGACCCAGAAAAAGGGCCATGATTTTTAGTATTTTTTCGGCCCTTTTGGCATTGCGGAACGCAAAATAATCGATAAAAACAAAGGTTAAATAGTAGGTGCAATTCTGGGCTATCAGAAAGACGTTAAGGCTTCCGTAAAGGGCATAGGTAACAGGAACGCCGGGGATTCCGCTGATAAGGCGCTCAAACGCATCCGTTATAACCGCCGTCATGGCTGAAACCAAAACGGCCAGATACAGCCTGCGCTGAACCGGATCGGTATTGTACTTGCGGACATAATCAATGATGATCATGGCAATAATGAGGGCGGCGCTTAAGGACGGGTTTACATGAACCGGTATCACGCGTGCCCCCTGTCGGTGGAACGGCGCCGTTCGTTTTTGTATTTGTACATAAGGCTGTCAATGTGCTTTAGAAATTCTTCTATCGATTGATCCGAATTGGTGGTGTATACATCGCATCCATAACTTATTTCGAGCTTATAGGGGCGCCGGTTTTTTTTGTTTAGTTCGTCAAGGGCCTTTTGGATGCGGTCCATAAGCTTTGTCATATCGTATTCCGCTTTTGCGGCCAGGACAAATTCGTCGCCCCCATAGCGGGCGGCAAAATCGCTCTGCCGTATCGATCCCTTGATAACAGCGGCCATGTCCCGCAGCGCGTTGTCTCCTTCCAGGTGGCCCAGGGTATCGTTGATTTCTTTAAAGTGATCCATGTCGATCATTACAATGGAATAGGATTCCTGCAGACGGCGCCGAAAACGGCGGCTTTTTGTTTTTTTTCGGGATAGAAGCCCGGGATGGGAATTGGAAAGTTTGCTGATAAACTCGTTAAAACTGTACCGGTTTCCCAGTCCCGTAAGGCTGTCCAGTTTTGAATCACTCCGGATGATAAAAAAGTACGCGTACAGCAGGGATCCCGACAGGCTGGGCCACAGCATCAGAGAACCGCTGTGGAAGATCATGTCCAGGGAAGATCCGATACAGGGAAAAGAAATAAAACTCAGCAGCAAAAAAAGCTGGCTTTTTTTAAAGGATTGAAACGAGACCACACAGTCGTAGAGGACAAACAGTATGGGACTGTAACTGAACAGGAATCGGATAATATACAGCCTGCCGGGAATTACCGCATGATCTGGGGTTAGGATATAATAAAACCGCCATTTCAGGTTCAGAACCAGGATCAGGGCATAAACGGCGGCGATGAACCAGGCCGTTTTTGCCAGAAATTTGGCGCGCTGCGGATTTTTGAACACATTGTAGTTGATAAACAGGAACATGTAATAATAGACCAGTATCTGGACGAAATACTGCAGCATTATAATAATCTGAAAAAACCAGTACATGCCCGGGCCGGGAAGCCCTTCGAACAGGTGATATAAAAAATTCATTGTCATGGAGGTCAGGACAAAAACCGAAAGCTTAAAGAAGATCGACAGTTGAAAGGTATCGGTAATGTACTTTCGGGTATAATCAATCAGGATCAGAACAATAAGAAGGGCGGGACCGGCAATTATGTTCAGCGCAGGAGTTAACTGCATCGTATTCCTTACGATAAATCTGTCAAGAAACTGTTTAAGAAATCGACAGGTTTTATTTCTTTGTTAAGTATTTGATGCAGTCCAATGGAAATGGGCATTTTAAGCCTGTATTTTTCACAAAGGATTTTAACATGTCTGGCTGCCGCTACCCCTTCGGGCAGATACCCTATTTCATGTATTCTGGCAATAAGATCGTCCAAATCCCTAAAGGATTCAAGGATGTTTTTTTCGATGATCTCCCTGCCGAAACGCCGGTTCCTGCCGAAGACGGAACGGCAGGTAACGTCCAAATCGCCCACTCCGGAAATGGATGTAAAGGTTTCCGGGTGAGTTGCCCCCATGGTCATGCCCAGGGTTTGTATTTCGTTCAGCCCCGCGGCCAAAAGCAGCGATTCGGTTCCGTCGCCGAACATTTCTGCCGTACCGGTGGTTTTTAGGGCATCCATGATCCCGAAGGCGATGGCGATAACGTTTTTTACCGCCGCGGCGACCTGGACTCCCCGGACATCCAGGGAGGCGAATACCAAAAGCCGCCGGCCCTTTAAGAGATACCGGACCCGGATGGAATTTTTGGGACTTTGGCTGGCGGCGATAAGGCCGGTAATTTTGCCCCGGGATACCTCTTCCGCATGGCTGGGCCCCGCCACGTAAACCAGGGACTTGCGGAAAAAGCCCGGCAGGTAATCTTCCAGCGCGTCCAGGATCAGCCGGGGGCCCTTGGCGGTGGGCAGAAAACCTTTTGTAATAACCGCGATAGTGGTTTCCCCTTCCCGGATAGACGAAACCGCCAGAAGCTGTTTTACCGTATCCAGAAGGAACAGGGAAGGAACAGCGAGAATCAGGAATTCCCTGCCGGAGGCCGCTTCGCATATATCACAGAGCGCCCTGATATTTTTTGGCAGCGGCACTCCCGGAAGAAACCGCTCATTGGTATGCCGGGCGTTTATTTCTTCCGCGGTTTCTTTTTCGTAACACCAGATGACCACGTCATGGCCCTTTTCGGCAATGACCTTGGCCACCGTAGTACCCCAGGCTCCGGCCCCCAGAATCGCAACGGTAGATAACATGGCGGTAAGTATAGTGTATTATCCGGGTTTTGTTAACCGGACGGACGGGACAATGGGGGAAAAAAGACGGGCCGGCAGGAAAAACTTCCCGCCGGCCCCGAACAAGAACTATACGCGGCCCGCAGTGCCGCAGGCCGCGGCCTTGCGGGCCCGTGGAACAGAAAACAGAAAGCTTAATTTCTGATGATCACCGAAGCCGTCACCGTCGGGCTTATCTGGAAACGCCCGCCGGTGGGGGCGGCGCTAATAGAAAAGTCGAACGCCGCCATGGGGTGAAGCTGCAGCGTGCCACCCAGCCCCGCGAGGGGTATAAGGCCGCTGAGCCTGGTGGTGGTGGTAGAACTGTCGTCGTTGTCCACATTGGAGGATTCCTTGACGCGTGAAAAGTCAAACCTTGCCCCGGCAAATCCGTAAAGGTCGAACCGGTCGGGAACAAAATGGCAGGTAAAGCCCAGCCTGGCGCTGGGGGAGAGTCCGACGCGGGTAGTGGTGTCTCCGTCGATTTTTATATCGGGGTTTTTTCTTTCCTGATCGGTGTTTTGCGAACTATAGAAGAAGTTTCCCTCCACGTTCCAGGCGACGGAAAACCGTTCGTCAACCTCATAGGTTCTTTTAAAGCCCAGGGTCAAAGAGTTGTTCCATTCCTTCCCCGTCCGGTTTTGGGTAGAATCGGTGACGCTGTTTTCCCTCAGGGGGTCCGGGAAAATGCGGTACTCGAAAAGCTCGGAAAGGCTGATCACCGACTGGCGGCCGCCGTTTTCGGGGAACAGGTAGTCCCCCCGGAGCAGTAACTGCAGGGGAGCGTAGCCGCTTCTGGTGGTGATACTGTCGCCGGCGGTGCTGGTGGTCTTTGTTTTCGCCAGGTTAAAGCCGTAGAGGATTCCGGCTTCAGGCTTCAAGGTTCCCTGTCCGATGGCAAAGTTCTTTCCCCAAATCAGGCCCAGGCCGAGCCGGCCGTCCTTTGTTTCGGTTTTTTCCGTCCCGGCGTTTTCGTCCTTGTCGGTACGGAAATCGGTGAGGATCCCCAGCTTAAAGCCCCCCACCGGGGTGCCGGCAAGGACGTAGATGTTGTCGGTAAAGGTAAAGCCGTTGTCCGAGGCCGGCGTATCGGCCCGGTCCCCCGCGGAGTCGACCTCTTCCACGGCGGAACCGCTTACCAGGCTGCCGGTATAGAAGAGGCCCAGGTAGACGGGGCCGAAATTTTTGGCAAAGCCGCCGGAAATGACCGGGATGTTACCCCAGGTTCCGCCCCCCGCCAGGAAGGCGAAGAATTTGCCGAATTCCACGTCCTGCCAGTCGTTTACGTCCTGGACATTGTCCATATCGTTACCCCAGAGTCCTCCGGTGGCGATGTTCTTCATGGACGGGGTCGAAGTATCGCCGATACCGGACGGTACCTGCGCCATCAGTCCCGGGGCCAGCATAAAGGCCAGGACTATTCCCAATAAAAGCGTTTTCCGTATCATTGTATTCCCTCCTTGGGGGATAGGTTCAGTGAACCCCGGTTCAAAGACCCGGATACCATCCGGGGGACGTGGCCGTCCGGCTTTGATACCGGTGTTTCGCCCGCGGCTCGCGGCCCGCGGCCGGGGCTTTAATTGCAGGCCACCCGGAAGCCACAGTAGGAGTTGTAATTGGATGGCGAACTATTGTTATAGCTGTTTACCGTAACGTAGGATGCATCATAGGCCCAAGCCCCGCCCCGGAGTGATCGATAATAAGAATACGGGGTGCCCTGGCACCATTCATCTGCGTTCCCGCTCATGTCGTAGAACCCCAGGCCGTTGGGGGCTTTGGTTTTTACCGGGGCGGTGGATGGGGGACTGCCGTCGTAATAAACCGCCACGGCGTCAACGTTATTGCTCCCCGCGTAGGCATAGCCCCAGCGGGAACCGCCGGGGTTCCCGCCCCGGGCCGCGTATTCCCACTGGGCATCCGTGGGCAGCCGGAAGCCTCCGGCGGTAAGGTCAATCGCCGCGTTCTCCGCCATGCCGTCCCCGG
>JAISDG010000126.1 GCA_031265015.1 Spirochaetaceae bacterium
ATCAAATCGCCGGTATAGTTCTCCGGGCTGTGGAATACATCCAGCCGGTAATCAAAATCGCTGAAATAATCCACATACCCCGATCCCTGGTTAAGGACCGCCGCGCTTTCTCCGTGAACCCCATGGTATAAAGCTACCCTGCGGGCCGCGTCGGCAAGGGCTTCGGCAATTGCCTCGTCCCGGTTCCTCCGGCGGCCGGCAATGCCCAAAACGCTCATTATCCCTTCCGCCGGTCTGGTTACCCAATAACCGCTGTTGTAGGTTTCTTCCAGGGATATGTCCGGCTGAGTCCCTGTCCCCGGTTTCGGCGTCCCCTTTTCAAGGGAGACACAGGAGAAAACCAAAAAAATACCCGCCATGGCCGGCGCACAGAATCGATTCATTTTTTTCATCAGTTTTTATCAGATTGAAGGAAAAGACGTTAATCCCCCACCGGAACCGGCCCCCCGGCGGCGGCCTTGTCAAAGGCATTTTCCATCCGGGCCAGAGCGTCGAAGGCCGCTGCCGCGGGAACGGCGAGTTTTGCCGCCGATGCGGCCGCCGAATAATCATTGGCCGCCGAGGATTTGCTGTACTCCATCACGACCCAGAGCAGGCCGTTATCCGTATTGGACACAACAACCTTGGCGCCCCTTAAATCGGCCCTGGCCAGGGCCTGGGTAATATTTTCCTGGAACGAAAGCGCCGCGCCGGGATCAAGTTCGCTGGCGGCGGCATAATCGGTAACCATGTTTTTTACGATGGACTGGAGCTGCCGGGCAATGTCCGCCCGGGCCCTGGTCTGGGCAAAGGTCATGGCGTTCCCCATCCTCGACATGTCCGCGCCGATTTTGTAAGTGCCGATGCCGATAAGAACGTCTTCGGATGCGTTCAGATACGCGTCGTTAACAAACTGCGGAACGTTCCCCAGGGCCGGAGTCTTGGGCTGGGCCGAACCGGCGCATCCCGTTAACATCACAAACCCTGCCGTGAAAAGGCCCAAAAACAGTTTTTTCATAAAATCCCCCAAAAAGAAGATATACGAGAAAGTTTTCTATTGAATACTAATATTCTCGTATTCATAAAAATAGTATTCCGAGTTTTATGATTATGTCAACCCAAGAAGTATGAGTTTTAGCGTATTTTTTAATATATGGGCTTCAAAGACAATTTAAAAAACCAGTTACAGTACTCCGATATGCTTGTTAAGGAACTTGCCGCCCGGACCGGAATTAAAAAAAAGACCCTGGACAGCTACCTGGGAACCCGCAGTTACAGCCCTTCGGTGGAAACCGCCGTCAGTATCGCAAAAGCCCTGGGGGTCTCGGTGGAATACCTGGTAACCGGCAGGGAAGCCGCGAAGGACCGGCCCCTCTCTTCCCTGCCCCAGGATATACAGGCCATTGTCCGGGCTGCGGAACATCTCAGTACCAGGGACCGTCAGGTTGTCCTGACCCTGGCCCACTCGCTCAAAGAAAGGTGACGTTAGGCGGCCAGGATACGCCGGTAGAGTTCGTAGTTTTCCCGGTCAAAGCAGACAAACATAACCCGCCGGATCCCCGGAGTCTGTCCCAGCGTTTCCCGGACCGCCGTAACCGCGATCTCCGCGGCCCTGCCCTTGGGATACCCGTAGACCCCGGTACTGATATTGGGAAAGGCGATACTTTCCAGGGCCGCTTCCTCCGCCAGCAGCAGGGTTTTCCGGTAACAGGAGGCCAGCAGTCCGCTTTCTCCCCGGCCGCCGCCGTGCCAGACGGGCCCTACGGTATGGATCACGTGTTTACAGGGAAGCAGGCCCGGACCGGTAATCACCGCGTCCCCGGCGGGACAGGGGCCGCCGGGGACGTTTTGCCGGGCGGCGGCGACGCGGCGGCATTCTTCCAGCAGGGCGGGACCCGCCGCCCGGTGTATGGCGCCGTCCACGCCTCCGCCCCCCAAAAGGCTTGAGTTGGCGGCGTTGACGATGGCATCCACCGCCAGCACGGTGATGTCTCCCTCTATTACTTCAAGTTTTGCCATAATTTTCTCCCGCGTTCTCCCGCGCGTTCTTTCGCGCGTTGACTTTTTCCCGAACACACTATACCGTACAATTATAACCCACTATAATCCACAATTTAAGAAAGACAAGATAGTAATGCAAAGTAGGGAATTAAATCCCCACTATGAACGAAGGGCGGAGGAACCATGGCGCTGATAGGTATGAAAAACCCCATTGCGGAACTGGACGGGGATGAAATGACCCGGATACTCTGGGCGGTGGTAAAGGAAAAACTTCTCCTCCCCTTTGTGGACCTTAAGACCGAATACTACGACCTGTCCCTGATGAACCGGGACGCCACGGACGACAGGGTAAGCGCCGAAGCCGCGGCGGCCATTCTCCGCCTGGGGGTCGGGGTTAAGTGCGCGACCATTACCAGCAACGCCGCCCGGCAGGAAGAATACGGCCTGCGGAAACTCCACCCCAGTCCCAACGCTACCATCAGGGCCATCCTTGACGGCACGGTGTTCCGCAGGCCCATTACCGTCTCCTGCATCAGGCCGTCGGTGGTTACCTGGAAAGCGCCCATCGTTATCGGCCGCCACGCCTACGGCGATGTATACAAAGCCGCTGAAATGGAAGTGGAAGGACCGGGCAGGGTGGAACTGGTGTACACCCGGGTGGACGGCGTGGAACGCCGCGTTACCGTGGCGGATTTTAACGGTCCGGGCATCGTCCAGGGGATTCACAACCTGGACGAATCTATCCGGAACTTTGCCCGTTCCTGTTTCATCTACGCCGTTCAGGAAAAACTTCCCCTCTGGTTTGCCGCCAAGGATACGATCTCCAAAACCTATGACGGCCGGTTTAAGGCGCTGTTTAACGAAGTGTATGAAAAGGAATTCAAGGACCGGTGCGCCGAAGCGGGGATCAGTTACTTTTACACGCTTATCGACGACGCCGTGGCCCGGGTGGTCAAGGGCGGGGGGGGCTTTCTCTGGGCCTGCAAAAATTATGACGGCGACGTTATGAGCGACATGATCGCCAGCGCGTCGGGGAGCCTTGCTATGATGACCAGCGTCCTTGTTTCACCTTCCGGCGCCTTTGAATACGAAGCGGCCCACGGTACGGTGCAGCAGCACTATTACCGCTGGCAGAAGGGAGAAAAGACCAGTACCAATCCGGCGGCCCTGATTTTTGCCTGGACCGGCGCGCTGGCCAAGCGGGCTGAACTGGACGGTACGGCGGAGCTGGCGGATTTTGCCGGGCGCCTGGAAACTGCCGTTCTGCGGACCATCGAGGAAGGGGAAATGACCGGCGACCTGGCCAAGCTGGCCGGCGCAGCGCTGGCCGGCGGGAATCCGGCGATTACCGTAAAACCGCTGGATTCCTGGGAGTTTATCGGCGCCATCGAGTCGCGGCTTTCAGCATAACGCGGTAAAATTTCCCGGCCGGCGCAGGCCGGGAATTCATCCTGAAATTCTTGTATTTTGCCCTTCTTGCATTAGCATTGAAACAAGAGGGTGAATATGAAGTTAAAAATAAAACTAAGCTTTTCCGTCATGGTCATTATTCTGGTAGTGGGAGGAACTATCGCCGCGGTGCTTTTAACCAGGGCGATGTCGCTCCAGACCCAGTCAGCCCGGACCATCATGGAAAAGACCGCGGGCCTTTATGCCAGAGATATGGATCTTCGCTATACCGAATACTTTAACATGGTGAAGTTTATGGCCCAGATCATGCAAGGTTACCAGGGAGTGGACAGGGATGAACGGCGGGAAAAATACGATGAGCAGCTTTTCTCCATGTTAAGCGCCGATCCCCAGCTGACCGATGTATTTACCGTCTGGAAACCCGGAATCCTTGACGGAATGGATGCGGAATTTGCCGGGTCTCCCGGTTCCGATGAAAGGGGTAACTATATTACCCAGTATACCCGGGAATCGGGAACCATTGCGCTCCGGGCCTATCCCGCTTACCGGGAACTGCTGGAACAGCTGGACGAAAAAAAAATCGTTATGAACCCTGTTTTTCGGACCGTCAACGGCACTCCCGTTCTGGTATGCGAGCTGATCTATCCCATTATCATGCCCAACGGCAGCATCATAGGCGCTGTGGGCGCGGGGCTTAATCTTTCCTATGCCATTGAATTCGTCGACAGCATCAAGCCCGGCCTGGAACTGGGGGTACGGACACCGCAGGGCCTTTCGAAAGAACAGGAGCGCGGCATTCTGGGGTACGCGTCCTTTTACGCCAATGACGGTACTATTATCGCCACCCCCCTCGCCGATCATATAGGAAAGAAATTTCAGGAAACCGCCGCGGAGGTCTTCGGCTCCACAGGCCTCGCCGCCGCGGAAACGGCCCTGCGGGAAGGAGAGCCGGTGCTGATAACTCACGGGGGCAATATGCTGACGGTGTATCCCTTTGCCATTAACGAGAACACCTTCTGGGCGCTGGCGACCATCGTTCCTTCCAAAACAGTACTCAAAGCGGTGGATGAACTGGTATGGTTTGCCATTATCCTGATGGCAGTATCTGTGGCCGCCGCGTCGTTCGTTATCTTTTTTACCGCCAACAGCATTGCCAAACCCATCACCAAAGTATCGCTGACCCTGAAAGATATATCCGAAGGAGAGGGGGATCTGACCAAAAATATTAACATCCATTCTTCCGGCGAAATCGGGGATCTGTCAAAATACTTTAACCTGACCTTGGGCAAAATAAAGGACATGGTACTGGTTATCAAAAACCAGAGCGCCGCCCTCTTCGATGTCGGCAACGAACTGTCTTCCAATATGACCCAGACCGCCGCGGCGGTGAATCAGATTACCTCGACCATTCAGAGCATCAAGGGCCGGATGCTCAACCAGAGCGCCAGTGTTACCCAGACCAACGCAACCATGAGGCAGATCACCTCCAACATTGACCAGCTGAACAGCCAGGTAGAAAAACAGACCGCCAACGTTTCCAAATCTTCCAGCGCCATTGAGGAGATGATTGCCAATATCCAGTCGGTAACGGCCACCCTGACAAAAAACTCGGAAAATATCCGGGAACTGCTGGAAGCCAGCGATGTGGGACGAAACGGCCTGGAAATAGTATCCGGCGATATTCAGCAGATTGCCCGGGAATCCGAAGACCTTTTGGAAATCAACGAGGTAATGGAAAATATCGCCAGCCAGACCGACCTTCTTTCCATGAACGCCGCCATCGAAGCGGCCCATGCGGGAGAAGCCGGCAAGGGTTTTGCGGTAGTAGCGGACGAAATCCGCAAACTGGCGGAAAACTCCAGCGATCAGTCCAAGACGATCAACGCGGTGCTTAAAAAGATCAAAGATTCCATCGATAACATCACCAAATCCACCGGCGAAGTGCTTACCAAATTCGCCGCCATCGACAGCGGGGTAAAAACCGTATCCCAGCAGGCGGAAAACATCAGAAACGCCATGGAGGAGCAAAGCGTGGGAAGCCGGCAGATTCTGGAAGTTATCGGAGAACTCAACGAAATAACCGCGCAGGTCAAAGACGGTTCCAGTGAAATGCTGGAGGGAAGCAGGGAAGTTATCCGGGAAGGGGAAAACCTGGAAATGGTAACCCAGGAGATCACCAACGGCATGAACGAAATGGCCCTGGGGGCAGATCAGATCAATGCCGCCGTCCACGAGATAAGCAGCATAGGAGACCAGAACAGGGAGAACATTGATATCCTTATCCACGAAGTTTCCCGGTTCAAGGTAGAATAACCTTTTCCCGCCGCACGGGTCCGGGCGGCGGAAGCCTGAAGGCCCGAGCATGTTGAGTTTTTGTACATGTTAGTAAGCTAAAGGCTGTTCCAAAAACTAAAGTTTTGGAACAGCCTCAGGTAACAGCGTTTTTCAAAAAATCATCTTTTTGCAATTATTTCAATTTCAATACGCGCGCCTAAGGGCAAAGAAGCAACACCTATAGTGGTCCGCGCCGGATAGGGCTCGGCAAATTGTTTTTTATATACCTCATTCATTGCCGGGAAGTCGTTCATATCCGCGAGAAAAACATTGACCTTTTGAACATTGTCGGAAGTCAATCCGGCTGTTTCTAATACGCTGAACAGATTTTTAAACCCCTGTTCCGTTTGCGCCTTAATATCCCCTTCAGCCAGTTTTCCTGTTTTAGGGTCAAGAGGCGTCTGTCCTGATAAAAATATCAACCCGTCCGCATCTATACCGTGTGAATAAGGTCCTACAGCCACCGCGTCTTGCGCGTTTATTCCTTTTCTTGCCATTTCGCTCTCCTATAAAATTTTGCTGCTATAATAATATCGCCCTACCCGCCGGTATGACTACTTCCCTGTTTTGAATAAGTGATTTCGCGCTATTCTTCCTCGAACTTGGTTTCAAACAGGCGGGCCAGGGCTTCCACCGCTTCCTGTTCGCCCTTTCCATCGGCGATTAGCTTTATTTCGCTGCCGAACCCCGCTCCCAGGGTGATGATCCCCATAATTGATTTACCGTTGATCCGGTCA
The DNA here is from genome assembly GCA_031265015.1 of Spirochaetaceae bacterium. Taxonomy (GTDB): domain Bacteria; phylum Spirochaetota; class Spirochaetia; order Treponematales; family Breznakiellaceae; genus JAISBN01. Next base: position 6,462 of record JAISDG010000126.1, read on the forward strand.
TCGTCCCTTTCAAAATAAATATCGCAGGGAAAATCTTTGGCCGCCTGAACCAGCAGGGCGGCGGGCCGGGCATGAACCCCCGCCCGGTTTATTACCCGTACAATTTTTTCATACATCCGGCATATCCGCCTTAGATAACATCTTCCGGCCCGTAATAAACGGAACGGAGCTGATCGCTTTCTATCCATTTAAGGATGTTCTGATTGAATTCTTTGGAGGAATTGTACCCCATTTTTTTGAGCCTTTCGTTCATGGCCGCGACTTCGATGATAATCGGTATGTTCCGCCCCGGTTTGACGGGGATTTCCAGTTTGGGAATACTTACCCCCAAAAATTCCCTGTACTGTTCTTCGCTGCCAAGCCTGTCGTAGTTCTTCACGGAGTCCCATTCTTCCAGTACCACCACAAGCTGGATCTGCTTGCGATCCCTGATAGCCCGGACCCCAAAAAGGTGGGTAACATTGATAATCCCCAGTCCCCGGATTTCCATATGGTGGCCTATGATTTTATTGGCCCCTTCGCCCATCAGGATATTGCCGTTGACACAGTGCATTTCCACCACGTCGTCCGCTACCAGGCGGTGGCCCCGTTCGATCAGCTCCAGGGCCGTTTCGCTCTTTCCCACTCCCGAATCACCAAGGATAAGGATGCCCAGGCCGTAGACTTCCACCAAAACTCCGTGGATACTTTTTTGGGGGGCAAAGATACTGGACAGGATGCGGGTCAACCGAAGTACAAATTCCGAGGTTTCCAGGTCGGTCTGCAGCAGGGGACATTCGGCTTTTTCGGCTTCTTCAAAAAAACCGGACACCGGACTTAAACCGTGGGTAAATATACAGCAGGGAATTTTGTAGGTAAAAAGCTGTCCGATGGAATTGAAATTTTTTTCCGCCGCCAGCTTGTCCACCGCCGCGGTTTCGCCCCTTCCAAAAATCTGTACCCGCTCATGGGCAAAGGAATCGTAAAAACCCATAACCGCCAGGCCCGGACGGTTAAGATTGGGTACGGTTATGGCCCTGTCCAGGCCTTTTCTGCCCCCTATGCAGCGCAGATTAAGGGAATTATGTTCCTTCAGATCAATGTCAATTAAATCCAGAACGGAAATTTCCTTCAGGGAAGCCATACATTGTATAGTACCGTAAAACGGCGGCGGCATCAACCGACCGCGTTGCGCCGCGTTAAATCTAACCGCATCCTCATCCATGAGGGGCGCGGCCCCGGCTAGATATGCTCAAGGGCAGCCAGGCCGCACTCCTCAAGCAGTTTTTCATTGCGGAGGACGGAGTCCGCCGGGCCGTCGGCGCGGATGCTTCCCTGGTTCAACACGATTGCCCGGGAGCTCAGGGTCTCGACAAAAGCGGTGTCGTGGGTAGCGATGAGCATGGTCTGTGGCAGCGCCGCGAGGATTTTTGTAAGAGCGCGCCTGCCCCGGGGGTCGAGAAAGGCGGTCGGTTCGTCGAGCAGCAGAACCTGGGGCTCCATGATAAGTATCGCGGCAAGGGCGGCAAGCCGTTTTTCTCCACCGGAAAGTTTGTGGCTCATACGGTCTTTTAAGTGGCCGATGCCGAGGGAGCGCAGGAGTAGTCCGGCTTTGTCTTCAAGCCCGGTTCCACCATCGGCCTTGTCCCGGCCATAGTTCAACGGTCCGAATAACACGTCTTCCCAGACCGTACTCATAAAAAGCTGATCGTCCGGGTTCTGGAAGACAAGGCCGGCCCGCGCCCGCACTTCCGCCAAGGCAGATTTTTCAAGTTTGACGCCGCAAATCTCAACGGAACCCCCATGAATGGGCAGTATCCCCAGGAGGGAGAGGAACAGCGTAGACTTCCCCGCTCCGTTCGCGCCGAGTAACGCGATCCGCTCACCGGCTTTGGCATCGAAGCTCACATCTTTCAGTACACGCCCCAGATGGGGGCCCAGCTGGGTATGTGGATATTCGACAGAGAGATTGCGAACCCGCAGCATTATAAAAACAGTTTTCCCAGCGCCACGCTTACGTTGCACAACCTCAGCATACCGAAGACCGCCAGGCTGAGCGCCACATAGGCAAGGTTGACCGGCGTGAACACCCCCGCCGCGGTTTGGGTAAAACACTTCCGCGGCGCGCCCCGGTAAACGCCGGCGAACCCCCGGCACTTCATCGCGCAGAATACCCGTTCCGCCCGGTCAAAACTGCGCAGGAGGAGCCGCCCCATGAACGGGCCCATATCCTTCATCCGAAGCGCCTTCGCCCCCGGCGACCGCAGAGCGTATGCCGTCCACATTGCTTCCGCCTCGTCCAGCAGGGTGGTAATGTAACGCATCGTAAGAATGATCTGCAGGCCGAATACCCGGAATGCCGGGGGCGCGGTGATACACTCCGCGATCTCATAGAACGGCGTTGTCGCCATGAGCAGAAGCAGGGCAATCACGGTGAATGTAGTTTTAAGAAGGATCGCCGCGAAGAAAACCATGCCCCTGGTAACGGTGAACGCGGCACCGAGGACGCTGAGCGTAAAGGCCGGCTCCCGCATCAGCATGAGGTTGGAAAGGGCGAAGAAGAGCACGAAGGGAAGAACGGGCGCAAGCCGGGCGAAGAGAAGTTTCCACGGGGCGCCGGACACCGAAGCGGCAAGCACCGGATAGAAGAGAAAAGGAACAAGGGCGCTGAGACTGGCGGGCGGTACCGATACGACGGTGACAATATAACCCAGCGTTACAATGCCCTTTGCCGCGGGGTGCAGGCCATGGATAAGCGAATCGCCAAGGCCAAGCCGCTCAAAATGGCCGATACCGCCGCCGGCCCTGTGGAACTGCCCCACTAGACGGACGCCTTCCTTTTTCGTGCCCTGTGAATGAGCAGCCCCGCCCCGCCCGCGAGGATTACCGTAATAAGGCTGCCGGCAATGCCGGCCAGGGCCGTTTCGCCGCCGGAACCCGCGCCGTTTTTCAGGGCATAGCCGGGGAGAAGGGCGGTTTTTTCAACGGTTTCGGCGGCGGCCCGGAAAACCGGACCCTCTCGTTCAAGCTCCGCGGTCCCGGCGGTTTTTTCCATCGCCCATTCCAGGCCGTCCGGGTTGGAGGACGCGAAAATGGAGAGCCCCCCCGCAGCAAAAGCCGAGAGAAGGGCAAACACGGCAATAACGGCGCCGATCCGAACACCCTTCCCTTTACTGCCGGATACTTCGGCTTCGAGCAGTTCCGGACGGACGCCGTACACAAAACACAAGACTGCCGCCGTGACAATGCCCTCCACGAGGCCGATTGCCAGATGGATGGGCTGCATCAGCAGGACAAAGGTCCCAAAGGGCAGCTCGGTCACGCCGGAAACCAGGGTCTCCAGCACAACGCCGAACGCGCCAAGCTGAAGGCCGATGACAACGGCCAGAATCGACGCGAGGGTGATCGTCTTTTTGTTAAGCTTCTTTGCGGCGATGGGCTTGTAGATAAAGGGAAAGGCCAAAAGGCACGAGGCCGCCGCCATGTTGATGACGTTGCAGCCGTAGGCGAGGAGCCCGCCGTCCGCGAAAAACAGGCACTGGATCAGCAGCACACTCGCCAGCGTGATAAACGCCGGAAACGGCCCCAGAACCGCCGCGAGCAGCACGCCGCCCCCGATGTGACCCGAAGATCCCGTACCGGGGATCGTAAAGTTGATCATCTGCCCGGCAAAGACAAAAGCTCCCATGACGCCCATCATAGGGATTTTTTTCTCGTCCAATCCGCCGGAACCGGTTTTCTTAACCGAAACGCCGATAGCCGCGGCGCCCGCCGCGAGCATCACGGCGCCCACCGGCGGTGAAAGCAAAGCATCCGCCATATGCATGATACGCCTCCAAAAGAGATTGATTTGGCGGAGAACCTGAATCCTCCCAAATTCCCCTTATCACGTCTTCATGACATAATGCAGAATTTTCGTAATCCCGGATAAGCATCGCACGAAGGCCGCAGGACCGTCAACCACAGACCCCGCCGCGAATGAAATGCGCGCATGAAATTCCGGCGCAGTTTTCAAACCTTCCGGAGAATGGCTGAATCTATTCCCGAATATCTTCCAGGGTGATGTCGGATATACCCTGGATAATTGCCTCTGTTTCTTCACGGGAAAGGCCTTCCACTTTGAAGGTAGCCCGGCGGTGGGCCACATCATCTCCCTCGGCGGTAACCAGGGAAACGATATTCCCGCCCTTTTCGGCCAGGGCGCTGGAAACTTTGGCAATCTGGCCGGGATGTTCCCCCATGCTTAAGGTAAAGCGTACTCCCGCATGACGCGCCCCGAAGGCGTTGACAAAGACATGGAACAGGTCCGTGTCGGTGATGATCCCCACCAGGAGGGATCCCCGCATTACCGGAAGGCAGCCCACGTTCTTGTCGGACATGATCCGGGCAGCTTCTTCAACCACCTCGTTTTCATCCACGGTGATGACCTTTTTAACCATGATTTCGGAGACCTTCATCTTGGTTAACAGGTAGCTGATCTCGTACATGTCCAGGGTGGTAGCCTCGGAGGGGCTGGCTTTGATCAGATCCTCCCTGGTAATAACGCCCACCAGCGTATTATTTTTATCCAGCACTGGCAGGTGGCCTACATTTTCCTTATCCATCAGGGACCGGGTTTCGGTTACCGAAGCATCGGGATGTACATACACGGGATTCTTGGTCATAACGCGGGAAATAATCATACTCTTCTCCTACTTACAAGTTTTTCCTATGTAATAAGCAGCGGCGCCATTCCGGCGGCGCGCCGCTTATCCTCCAAGGTAAGCTTCTTTAACGGCGTTGTCCCGCATCAGTTCCGCCGCGGGCCCCGATTTTACCACCCCGCCGGTTTCCAGAATATACGCCCGGGCGGCGACACCCAGGGCTTTGTAGGCGTTCTGCTCTACAAGAAGGATGGTGGTTCCCTCCCGGTTGATGCGCCGGATGATCCCAAAAATTTCGTCCACCAGGATCGGGGCCAAACCCATGGAAGGTTCATCCAGGAGGAGGAGTTTGGGCCTTGCCATCAGCCCCCGGCCCATGGCAAGCATCTGCTGTTCACCGCCGGAGAGGGTTCCCGCAACCTGCCGGGCCCGTTCCCTAAGCCGGGGAAAGAGATCGTATACCATCTCCAGATCCGACCTGATACCGGCGTGATCCGTCCGGGTATAGGCCCCCATTTCCAGGTTATCCCGGACCGAAAGATTGGCAAAAATACGCCTTCCCTCGGGAACATGGACAAGGCCTGCCGCAACGATTTTATCCGGGGACAAGGCCGAAATATCGCCGCCGTTAAATTCCACGGAACCGGCGGTTTTTTTTATCACATTGGAAATGCCGTTCAGGGTGGTGGATTTGCCGGCGCCGTTGGATCCGATAAGGGTGATAATTTCCCCTTCGGCGACCTCAAAAGAAATGCCCCGCAAAGCCTGGATAGCGCCGTAATGGATCGTTAAATCCCGTACCAGGAGGATCATTTTACCGCGTCCTCTCCCAGGTAAGCCTTGATAACCGCCGGATTTTTTTGGATGTCTTCCGGCGTTCCCGCGGCAATGGTCCTGCCGTAATCCAGCACGATGATCCGCTCGCAGATCCCCATCACCAGGCGCATATCGTGCTCAATAAGAAGAATGGTAAGCCGGAATTCCCTGCGGATAAAACCGATAAGCTCCATCAGTTCCCCGGTTTCCTGGGGGTTCATTCCCGCGGCGGGTTCATCCAGCAGAAGAAGCCGGGGATTGGCCGCCAGGGCCCGGACAATTTCCAGTTTCCGTTGTTCGCCGTAGGGCAGGTTCCGGGCAAGTTCGTGTTTCTTGGCTTCGATCCTGAACAGTGAAAGAAGCTCCCCGGTTTTTTGGATCATCCGGTCCTCGTCCATCCGGAACCGTTTAAGCCGGAAGAGTACATCCAGGGGGGTTTCTACCCGCCGGGAATGGAGGGCAATGCGGACATTGTCTTCCACCGTCATGCTGCCGAAAAGCCGGATATTCTGGAAGGTTCTGGATATGCCGATATGGTTCAGCGATGCGGGACCCATGGTACCCACATTGTACACTTTACCCTTGGGGTCCCAGTAGTTAATTTCCCCGGTGGTGGGAGTATAGACCCCGGAAAGCATGTTAAAGACCGTGGTCTTTCCCGCGCCGTTGGGACCGATAAGCCCCACCAGTTCTCCCGGCGCCAGGTCGCAGTAAAAATCACTCACCGCCTTAAGGCCCCCAAACACAATGGAAAGACCCGTTACCTGCAAAAGGAGCCCGCCCCCGCGGCCGTTCATTTTTGCCCCCCCTGTACCGTACCCGGAGCCCGGCGTTTTCCCGAAAACAGCGAACAGACCGCGTCCCAGAGCCGGACAAAGGAAAGTTCCCGCATGCCCAAAAGTCCCTGGGGCCGGAAGAGCATGATAAAGATCAGTATAAGGGGATAAATCAGGAGCCGGTAATCCCGGAGGAAGCGGAGAAATTCCTGAAGATAGGTAAGCACATAAGCGGCGATAATCGAACCGGTCATGGATCCCATTCCTCCCAATACCACATAAATAAGGAAGTCGATGGAACGGAGAAACTGGGCTATGTCGGGTTTGACAAAACCGTTGACCATGGCATACAGAGAGCCGCCGATACCGGCGATAAACGCGGCAACCACAAAGCCCAGCATTTTATAGCGGAAGATATTGATGCCGCAGGAATTGGCGGCGATTTCGTCTTCCCGGCAGGCCATGATCGCCCGGCCGTAACTGGACCGGAGAAAATTCTGTAGTAGCGCCACCACGAGAACCAGGACAATTGTTACCGTTACGAGGGCCGTATCGTTCCTCATGGCCAGGACGGTGGTAAACTGCCTGCCGTTGGGACCGCCGGTAAGGGATTTAAGGTTGATAAACACCACCCGGATAATTTCGCCAAAACCCAGGGTAACAATGGCCAGATAATCCCCGGAAAGCTTTAACACCGGAAAACCGATCAAAAACCCCGCCGCGGTGGTAAGCAGAATCGCAAGGGCCGCGGCCGCCGGAAGGGGCAGTCCCAGGTCCAGGTTAAAAAAAATGCAGGAATACGCGCCGATGGCCAGGAAACCCGCCTGCCCCAGGGAGAGCTGCCCCGTAATGCCCACGATCATGTTAACGGACATGGCCATAATGGCGTTAATGCCCCCCATGGCGATAATCCGGGCGGTGTAGAGATCCAGCACACCGGCGGACATTAAGCCTGCGGGGATTAGCACCGCCAGGATGCCCGCAGCGGTTAAAATACAGGTAGAACGAAGGGGAAAGCGGGTCATACTTTTACCCTGAGGGGTTTACCCAGTATACCCGTGGGTTTAATCAGCAATACCACGATCAGGATTGAAAACGAGATGGCGTCGCTGAACTGGCTGGAAATAAATCCCTTGGTCATAGTTTCGGCGATGCCCAAAATAAAGCCCCCCAGCATGGCGCCGGGGATGGAACCTATGCCTCCCAGGACCGCGGCCACAAAGGCCTTAAGCCCCGGCATCATTCCCATCAGGGGATTAACCTGGGGATAGGCGGAGGCATAGAGGACGCCCCCCGCGGCAGCCAGCACCGACCCCAGGGCAAAGGTAAAAGCGATGATGCTGTTAACCGGTATTCCCATAAGGCTTGCCGCGTTTATGTCAAAAGATACGGCCCGCATGGCTTTACCCCGTTTCGTGTAATTTATGATGTAATTCAGCGCCAGCATCAAAAGCGCCGAAAGGATGATCACGATTATCTGGATGTTTGAAATAGAAAGCGTTCCAAAGTTATAATTTTCCACCGCGGGCCGGGGAAACTGGCGGGGATTGGGCCCGATAAAGGGCAGGACCCGGGCGCCGTTTTCTAGGATAAGGCTTACCGCGATAGCGGTAATAAGCGAATTAAGCCGGGGAGCGGCGCGAAGCGGCCGGTAGGCCAGCCGTTCTATGGTAATGCCGAAGGCGGCGCAGACGATCATGGAAACCACAAAGGCTACAAGCATGCCCAGAGGCCCCGCGCCGACGGCGCCCAGCACAAAAAACGCCGCGTACGCGCCCACCATCAAAATATCGCCGTGGGCAAAGTTGATTAACAGCACAATGCCGTACACCATGGTATAGCCCAGGGCAATAAGGGCATATATGGAACCCAGAGATATGCCGTTAATTAACTGCTGTAGTACAATCATCGTTCTTTGGAAAAGCCGGCGGAATGTCTATAATTTCCGCCGGCTCCGATCTCCTTTATAAAACGATACGTTCAAAACCCGGCAAGGGTTTTGAACCCCCTCCCTTCTTACTTGGGATTTACCGTGGCCTTATAGGCATTAACCAGTTTTCCGTCCCGGCTTACAATCTCCAGGATTTCAACGGCCTTAATGGGGTTACGGTCGGCGTCAAAACGGATATTGCCGGTCACATAGGGACCGTCAAGTTTTGCGACAGCATCCTTAACCGCGGAGGTATCAAATGTTCCGGCGGCCCTGATTCCATCGGCAACCAGCATCATGGCATCGTGGCATCGTACCCCAGCGCGGCAAACTGGGTGGCGTTTCTGTTGTATTTCGCCTGGAAATTTTTTACAAAAGCCTGTCCCTTGGGATCGGTGGTATCCGCATTAAAACCGGCGGACCAGTAGCCGTTGAGCGCTTCGTCACCGGCGTTGTCAACAAGACTATCCCAGCCATCACCGCCCACCAGGGGAACGGTAACCCCCTGGTCCCGAAACTGTTTGGCCTGGAGGGCCACGTCGTTGTAATAGTTGGGCAGGTACACCACATCGGGGTTGTGGGATTTAATCCGGGTTACCTGGGCGTTAAAGTCCACGTCCCCGCTCTGGTACGCTTCGTTGGCTACTATCTCGCCGCCCAGGACCTTAAAATGTTCCTCAAAAGATTTTGCCAAATCGGTGTTGTAATCGGCTCCGCCATCGTAGAGGATGGCGGCCCGGCGGCTTCCCAGATCATTATAAGAAAATTCCGCCCCCACGACTCCCTGGAAGGGATCGATAAAACAGGCCCGGAAAATATAGTCCCCGGGTCCGGTCACATTCACGTTGGTAGCCGAGGGAGAAATAAGAACTATCTTGTTCGCCTGGGCCTGCTGGGTCATGGACATGGTAGCCCCGGAAGTACTGGACCCCAGGATATAGGCAACCTTGTCCCTGGTGGTCAATTTGGTAAAGGCGTTAAGGGATTTTTCCGCGTTGCCCTCGTCGTCTTCGGGAATCAGGGTCAACTGTTTACCCAAAAGCCCCCCGGCGGCATTGATTTCGTCAATGGCCAGCAGGGCACCGTCCCTGGACTCGGTACCGTAATTGGCAACCGGGCCGGAAAGGGGGAAAACCGCCCCGACAGCCACCGTATCCGCTCCTTTTTTGCCGCAGCCCAGGAATACCGTGGACAGCACACAACACAGGACGGGCAGCAATAAACCGACTCTCTTCATAAAACATTCCTCCTCAATTCCAATAATGGGCCCATTGTAACGAATATTTATACAAAATGTCCAGGGAGTTCCTGAATAATTATGCATTTTTCACTAAAAGCCGCGGTTTCCGGACAAGGTATTTCCGGAGCTGAGCCAAAACCTCCGTCATGTCCAGGGGTTTTCCCACATGGCCGTTCATCCCCGCTTCCAGGCATTTTTCCACATCCTCCCGGAAAACATTGGCGGTCATGGCGATTATCGGCATGGGACTCCGCGGGCGCCCTGTCCCGTCCCCATGGGTTTTGCCTTCGCCAAAACCCATGGACTGCTCCCGGTTTTTTTCAAGTGCCCGGATTTGCCGGGTCGCTTCATAACCGTCCATTTCGGGCATCTGGACATCCATAAAGATCATGCCGTAGGAATCGGGGGAGGCGCCGAAGAGCTGGACCGCCTCTTTTCCGTTGCAGGCGCAGTCTATTGTCAGGCGGGTCGGTTCCAGAAGGGAAATAACAATCTCCCGGTTGATTTCGATATCCTCCGCCAGAATAATTCTATACCCCGAAAAATCATCGGCCGTTTCCGCCTCCGGGCCCCGGGCTTCCGGCTCTTCCCGGCCGATGCACTGGTTGATACAGTCGGCAATGGCCGAAGGAAAGATAGGTTTGGAAATAAATTTATCCACCCCCGCTTTTTTTGCTTCGTCTTCTATGACGGTCCATTCGGCGGCGGAAATCATGGTGATCACCGACTTTAACGGAGAGCCCGCTTCCGGCAGGATGGCTTTTATCCGCCGGGCCAGTTCTATGCCGTCCATCTCCGGCATCTTCCAGTCCACAAAGTAGATGTCGAAGGGTCCCGATTCCCTTATCAGCCGCAGCGCTTCTTCCCCGGACGCGGCGGTGGTACAGCTGATACCGAAGCGCTGGGCCAGATCGGTAAAGTATTCCAGGATATCCCTGTCATCATCCACCGTCAGGATCCGCAGATTTTTCCAGTTAATCCCGGGGTTCAGGAGGCTTTTTTTCTGTCCCGTTCCCTTTTGAAGCACCGCGGTAAAGCTAAAAACGGCCCCTTTGCCCGGCTCCGACTCCACCCAGATACGGCCCCCCATCATTTCCACAATGCGCCGGGAAATAGCCAGCCCCAGGCCCGTACCGCCGAATTTCCGGGAGGTACCGGAATCGGCCTGCTCAAAGGAATGGAAAAGCCGCTGTTTTTGTTCCGGCGTAACGCCTATGCCCGAATCGGCGACGCTGATTTTGATCATGCATTTGCCGCCGAATTCTTCGTAAAGCCGGGCTTCCAGGCGTATCGATCCTTCTTCGGGGGTAAATTTAACCGCATTGGAAACCAGGTTTGCAATCACCTGGGAAAGCCTCTGATCATCCCCAACCAGGGCAGGGGGAATATCCTTATCGATGTACACGGAAAAATTTTGTTTCTTTTCGCCCGCCCGGAAGCTTGAAACAGCAACGACTTTCTGGAGCATCTTTTCAAATAAAAATTCCACCGGGGAAAGTTCGAATTTGTCCGCCTCGATCTTCGACATGTCCAGGATGTCGTTAATCACGCCCAAAAGGTGGGCGGAGGCGTCTTCTATTTTTTTAAGACAATAATCCTTTTTTTCTATATTTTCCGAAGCTTTTGCTATGGCGGTCATGCCGATAACGGCGTTCAGGGGGGTCCGCATTTCATGGCTCATATTGGCAAGGAAATCGCTTTTTGCCTGGCTGGCCTTTTTCGCGGCCCCCAGGGCGGCATCCCGTTCTTCTTCCCGCAGATTTCTGGCGGCCGCGCCGGCAATAACGCTTACCACGGTACTAACCAGCTGCTGGTTGCTTTTCGTCCAGTACCGGGGACCTGTACAGGCCTCCACGCCGACGATTCCCCAGAATCTTCCGTCCAGATAAAGGGGCGCCAGAATAAAAGCGGTAACCCCCGCGGGTTTCATAAAATCGTACTTTGGATGCTCTTCCACGTTATTACATAACAAGGGGACCGCTGTTCCGTCCGCTTCAGGGGAAAAGGAACTCCGGATAAATTTGTTAAACCCCTCAATTTCGGGCATCGCAAAAATCGACCCGTCTCTGTCCCAGAAATAGTCGGGCCGGGTTATGTGCCTGTTCCCGCCGGACAGACCCACTGCCATGCGCTTCACCCCAAGAAATTCTCCGGCAATGCGGAGAGCTTCGTTGATAAGATCATGAATGTTTTTTTCCGAAATAAAGGAACCCGTCAGGGAAGACATCAGTTCCTGCTGCCTAAGCCGCTGGGTAAAAAGGCTTTCATTTTTTTTATAAATAAAAAAACTGGAAAGCCCGCTGATAATGACAAAGCCCATGGACGCGAAAAGCATGATCGAAAGAAGCCGGAACCGGGCTCTGGTGGTGATAAGCTCTTCATCGCTGATATCCACCCCCACCACGCCCCGGACAAGGCCCAGGTGATCGATAATCGGCGCGAAGGCCGACAGCAGCCCGGTAAATCCATCGGAATAGGTTCCCAGCATGGAGGTTACCGCGGTCCGCTTGTCGATGGCCTGCCTGACCACCGGCTCCAAAGGGATAGGATCGCTTTCCAGGGTATAGGCTTCGGCGCTTAGATCATTATCCACAATAGGCTGAGCGCTTTCCCCGTCCCGGATGTGGTAGAAATACACAAAGATTACGTTGTTTTCCCTGCCGAATTTGAGAAGCCGCATCTTTATTTCGGAATAGAGGGGGTTGTTCATGTCGTCCGGGGTTTGCAGCTGGGCCAGCTCCGCGGGGCTGGCGATTGCCGCCGCGGAACGGACTGTGGAAAGCAGCCGTTCTTCAACACTGCCCCTGATAAGTAAAGAAAAGGAATCAATAAGGATACCGGTATATACGGTGACGATCAGCACCGCCGCCGCCGCGACGGAAAACAGAATTATCGCCAGGTTCCTGTACAGTTTACGACGTATGCCCTCGACCGCCACCCATACTCCCCCGGTTGGTAAAAATCAGCGTCTCCCCGAACGGTCCGGTCCGGGGAGACTCCGCCCCGGAAAATCCGTCCGGGACGGAGTATTATACCATGAAAGCATTATTACCCGAACTTGGCAATAGGGACGAAGGTATCGGCTTTAAGGGCGGCCCCGCCTACCAGGGCGCCGTCGACGTTCTCCTTGGACATAAGCTGGGCGGCGTTATCGGGCTTGACCGATCCGCCATATTGAATGATCATGTCCCCCGCCGCGGCGTCCCCGTAAAGCCCGGCCACCACCTTTCGTACATAGGCGTGAATGCCGTCGGCGTCTTCGGGGGTCGCGGTTTTACCGGTTCCGATGGCCCAGACCGGTTCATAGGCCAGCACCACCCGGTCCAGGTCAGCGGCGGCCACCCCTTCCAGGCCCTTGACGGTCTGGGTTTCGCAGACGGCCTCGGCCCTGCCCGCTTCCCGTTCTTCCAGCAATTCCCCGATACAGAGGATCACTTCAAAGCCGTGCCGAAGGGCCAGGGTGACTTTTTTGTTGATCAGGGCATCGTCCTCTTTATAGACATGCCGCCGTTCACTGTGCCCCAGAATAATGGTTCTGACACCCAGGTCCTTAAGCTGTAATACCGACACTTCCCCCGTATGGGCTCCCTGTTCTTCCGGGGCGCAGTTCTGGGCCCCCAGCCTGATATTGCTGCCGGCGATGATGGGCGCCACAGTTTCAATCAGGGTAAAGCCCGGCGCAATCAAATACCGGTGCTTTCCATCCTTAAGCTGGGCAGTCAAAGCTTTGGCAAGCTCCGCCGCCTCGGAACGGGTTTTGTGCATCTTCCAGTTACCCGCTATATAATAGGGTCTACTCATGTAATCCTCCGAACAAATTTTCGAGGAGAAACCGGAGTTTCTCCGGGGGCGCTTTTTAAAAGGTTAAAAAGTACTACGTTTTAACCCCTGCAGACTTCGATGCCGGGGAGCTTTTTGCCCTCCAGAAGTTCCAGGGAAGCGCCGCCGCCGGTGCTGACGTGGCTCATCCTGGAGGCCAGGTTAAACTTGTTGACCGCAGCTACGGAGTCGCCGCCGCCCACCACCGTGACGGTTCCTCTGCCGGTCGCTTCAGCCACGAGTTTTGCCGTTTCTTCGGTGCCCTTGGCAAAGGCGTCGAACTCAAAGACGCCCACGGGGCCGTTCCAGACGATGGTTTTTGCCCCGGCAAGGACTGTTTTGTACTTCTCGATGGTTTTCGGACCCACGTCCAGGCCCATCAGGCTGCCGGGCATATCCTGGCTGTCCACCGGCACGGGCCTGGCGGCGGCGTCAAAAGTTTCCGCCCCAATCTGATCCACGGGAAGGACGATATCCGCGCCGGCCTTTTTGGCCGCTTCCAGGATGCTTTTGGCGGTATCAAGCTGATCGTCTTCCACCAGGGATTTGCCGACCGTATGGCCCTGGGCCTTAAGGAAGGTATAGGCCATGCCGCCGCCAATCACCAGGGCGGAGGCGTTTTTAAGAAGGCTTTCAAGGACGGCGATTTTACTGGACACCTTCGCGCCGCCGATGATCGCCACCAGAGGTTTTGCGGGATTGGTGACAATCGGCTCCAGGAATTTGACTTCCTTTTCCATAAGAAAACCCGCCACCGCAGGTTGTATAAATTTGGCGATGGACGCCGTGGACGCGTGATCCCGGTGGGCGGTGCCAAAGGCGTCGTTGACAAAAATTTCGCCGTAGGAAGCCAGTTCTTTGGCAAGCTTGTCCCGTTCCGCCGGGTCCTTGCTGGTTTCTTCCTTGTGAAACCGGGTGTTTTCCAGCATGATTACCGAGCCGTCTTTCTGGCCTTCGATAAAGGCCTTTTTGCCGTAGCAGCCGTCCTCGCCGGCAAAAATCACCGGCCTGCCCAGTTTCTTTTCCAGATATGCGGCCACCGGGGCCATCCGGTGCTTGCCTTTGATGTACGCCGCTTCGTCAAATGCCTTGCCGTCTTTTTCGGCCTTTTCCCGGGCCTTTTTAAGATCCTTGGAAGGATCTCCCAGGTGGCTCATCAGAGTCAGGGTTTTGGCCCCCTGCTCAAGAATGTAGTTGATGGTTGGAATTGCCGCCGTGATACGGGTATCATCCTGGACTATCCCGTCTTTCATGGGAACATTAAAGTCCACCCGGGCGATGATCCGTTTCCCTTTAAGGTCCACGGATGTCACTGTCTTTATTGCCATTACTGCCTCCATGTATTAAAACAAGTAAAGAAAAACCACAGGGACCACAGAAACACCGGGACATTCCTCCGGGTACTCTGCATCCTCCGTGGTTTTAAGGGTTTCGTTTGTCCGGATCCTATTTTTTGGAATCGATATACTTAAGGAGATCCACCACTTTGTTGGAATAACCCCATTCGTTGTCGTACCAGGAAACAAGCTTGAAAAAGCGCTTCTCGCCCTTAAGGTTATTCTGGAGAGTGGCCAGGCTGTCGTAAATCGATGCGTGGGTGTTGTGAATAATGTCGGTGGAGACAATTTCCTCGCTGCAGTAGGCCAGGACGCCCTTAAGGTAAGTCTGGGAAGCCTTCTTTATCGCGGCGTCGATTTCTTCAATGGAAGTGTCTTTTACCGAACGGAAGGTAAGGTCAATCACCGAGCCGGTGGGAGTGGGAACCCGGAAGCTCATGCCCGTCAGTTTGCCCTTGGTTTCGGGAAGCACTTCACCCACTGCCTTGGCCGCGCCGGTGGTGGAGGGGATAATGTTGATCGCCGCGGCCCGGCCGCCCCGCCAGTCTTTCTGGGAAACGCCGTCCACCGTTTTCTGGGTGGCGGTATAGGAGTGAATCGTGGTCATCAGCCCCGTTTCCACACCGAACCCTTCCTTAAGCAGCACATGAACCACCGGAGCCAGACAATTGGTGGTACAACTGGCGTTGGAAAGCACGTGGTGTTTGGCGGAATCGTATTCTTCGTTGTTAACCCCCATGACAAAAGTCTTGATGGGCTTGGATTCATCGCCGGACTTGCCGGGAGCGGAGATGATCACCTTTTTGGCCCCCGCGGCAATATGCCCGTAGGCTTTTTCATTGGTATAGATACCGGTAGATTCCACCACATAGTCGATGCCCAGTTCCTTCCAGGGAAGCTGATCCGGGGTAAGACCCTTGCCGGAAAGGCATTTGATCTTGTGGCCGTTGACCACCAGCACATCGCTGCCTTCAACGCCGATTTCGGCCTGCATCTGGCCCTGGGTAGAGTCATATTTAAGCTGATAGGCAAAATATTTCGCATCGGTGGAGATATCCACCACCGCTACCACATCGATCTTGTCTTTTCCCAGCAGTCCCTGGCCTACAAGAGCCTGGAAAACCAAACGGCCGATACGGCCGAAACCATTAATCGCTACTTTCATACGGAAAAACCCCCATTGGAAATGTTTATTTGTTTACATGCTAGATGAATTTACGGATCATTGCAAGGGGCCGCATTGCCTCATAAAAAATCTTACCCAAATTGAACCATGCCTCATAATAAAATTCTTACCCGCACAGACCCGGCCGATGGAGGGATCGGAGGGCTGTCGGGTACTACCAAACGGCGGAAAGGTGGCGGGAGAAAACCCTACCTTCTGTACCATAAATCTATATGACATATAGACTTACGGCGTTCTCACTTTGGGTCACCTCAAAATGGGTCTATTCCATAGCCTTTACGCTTATTCGAGTATAGCAAACTGCGGGGCTCCGCCGCGACCTCCCCCGCCGCTGCCGGTTCCGCCGTAAACTATGGCGCTGCCTGCGGCGCCTCGTCCACCACCGGTGCCGATGCTGCCACCTCCGCCGCCCCCTCCGGCGCAGAGGAAGTACCCATCCGCGGTATAGATAAAGGCGCCGCTGCCGCCGCCGCCCGCGCCCCGCGAAGCGACAACGTACCAGCCGGGCGATGACGCGTAGGCCTGCGGGGCGGGGTTGGAAGCGCCCGAAAGGCTGTAGACCGATGGGATATTGCTCAGGGCAATGTTATTGACCTCGTAGTGGGCGAAGAGGCCATTCGTCCGAGATATACGTTTTGCCGGCGTACCGTACGGCGGTGTCCCGGAGATACACCAGCTTAAAGAGGGCGCGCCGGTCGTTCAGATAGAACCCTTTCTTTGCGCCATTCCAGGCCGGCGCGGTGTCGGAATAGAAAAAGGACAGGGTCCCGCCGCTCTTCGCG
>JAISDG010000155.1 GCA_031265015.1 Spirochaetaceae bacterium
GCGTTCGTCCCCGGAGGGAGGGCGGGACACCAGGACAGCCGCTTCCCCTATCCCGCTCCGGTTCCCGGCCGTCAGCAGGGAACGGAGCGTCACCAGGGCGTCGGCGCCGTTATTGCCCGGCCCCGCGCAGACAAGGACGCCGGCCCCCCGGAGGGCTTCCCCGGCGGCGGAGATGAGGGCCGCCGCGCAGGCGCGGCCCGCGGCTTCCACCAGGGCAAAGGGGCTTAAACCCCAGGAAGCGGAAGCTTCCCTGTCCAGGGAAGCGGCGGTTTCCGCCGAAACCAGCATAACCGGTCCGTGGCCGCCGGTTCCCCCGGGAAAGTTTCCGGCCGGCGGTTCCCGCAGCCCCGTCCCGCTCACAGGCTCACGTCCCCCAGCAGGCGGTCGGTACGCCACCAGACCAGCCGGGCGTCCCATTCGGTAGCCAAAAGACCCGACAGGATCCCTTCTTTGGAGAGATTAAAGGTATTGTATTCCAGCTCCTCGTTCCTGACCTGGATAAACCCCAGCCGCTGATTCTTTAAACCGGCGGAGAGTACCAGCAGGGAATATCCCCCGTCCACGGGAAAATACAAAAAAACCCGGGAATCTTCAATTACCCCCAGCATGGCGTAGGGCAGCTTCTGGGTTACTTTTTTGTCATTCTCCGTGGCGGTATACTCAAAGAAGGGAACCGTGATTGATTCTTCATAGGCGCCGGTTTCCACGTCCATGATCCAGACCACCGACGATTCCGGCAGGGCCCGGGGATTGCCGTCTTCCTCCGCGGTATTCCGGTAGTAATCAACCTTAAAAAACAGCTTCCGTTCATCGGGAGAAACGGTTACCATATCCATGGAAGTGTAATCGGCCTGTTTCCCCTGGGGAACGGGGATGCTGTCGTTCCGCAGGTGTACCAGATAGAGAAGGGTTCCCTCGGAGTTAAACCAGTAGATGCTCCACCCCGTCAGCAGAAGACAGACCACCGCGATCTCGTCATCCCGGGAAGCGTAGATCCCCGTAATCCGGGGAAAGGGCTTTCCGCCGATCCCTTCCTGGCCCAGAAAATCAACAAACCGCCCCGTATCGTTAAAGTGGAGCACCACGTTGTCCAGCAGGCTGTTGTTCTCGGTATCGACGCTCCTGCGGGAAGCATCCACTTTATCGGCGGCATAAATATGCTTGCGGGAGTCCACGGTAATCACCCCCGGTTCCTTAAGGGGATAGGCGATGGACCAGCGGGTAGCCATCCCCTCTTCGTTAATGCCCCGGCGCAGGGTAATGGGGGGCGGATTCGTTTCGTCATTATAAATAACGAAGAGAAGATCCCCGTAGGAGCTGTACCGGACGATCTTTCTGCCGGCGGTGTCGGAGATATAAAAAAAACCGTCCCGCATGGCAAGGGTCGTCCTGCTGGAAGAGCTTCCGCCGGCCAGGTTGACAAGATTGACCTGATCTTCCAGGGGGCCTATCTCCAGGTTAAAAAGATCCATCCGGGCCACCGAAGAAATCCGGCCCCGGGAACAGCCGGAAAGGGCAAAAAAAACCAGCAAGAGCGGGAGAATCCGGCCCCGGGGAACCGGCGCGTGTCGTTTATTCATCAAAATACCTTACTGTAAACTTACGGCAGGGGGAAACAGATTGTCAATGACCGCCCGAAAGCGGTAGACTTGGCCTATGCTTGATAAATTCGTCAAAGCCCTGTTCGGATCCCAGCATGAACGGGATCTGAAGCGCCTCCTTCCCGTCCTGCACCAGGTAAACGAAAAAGAAGCCTGGGCTGTTTCGCTGAAAACCGAAGAATTCCCCGGCGTCACGGAGCAGTTCCGCCGCCGCCACGCGGAGGGGGAAAGCCTTGATTCCCTGCTGCCCGAAGCCTTTGCCCTGACCCGGGAAGCAAGCCGGCGGATGCTGGGGGAGCGGCCCTACGATGTGCAGGTTCTGGGGGCCATCGTCCTTCACCAGGGAAAAATCGTGGAAATGAAAACCGGGGAAGGTAAAACCCTGATGAGCGTCGCCGCGGCCTATCTGAACGCGATTCCGGGCCGGGGGGTCCATGTGGTAACGGTAAACGATTACCTGGCGGGCCGGGACGCGGACTGGATGCGGCCCGTATTCAGCACCCTGGGAGTGACGGTGGGGACGATCCTTTCGGATATGGACAACGGCCGGCGAAAGCTGAATTATGCCTGCGACATCACCTACGGTACCAACAATGAATTCGGTTTTGACTACCTCCGGGACAACATGCTCTGGGAGCTGAACAACCGGGTCCAGCGGGGACATTCCTTCTGTATCGTGGACGAAATCGACTCGATCCTGATTGACGAAGCCCGGACCCCCCTTATCATTTCCGGGGCCGCCGAGGACGATACCTACAAGTACGCCGAAGTGGACAAGCTGCTGTCCACCCTGGAAGAGGTAAAGAAAAAGGAAAACGGCGAGTACCCCGACGAAACCCAGGGAGAGGAGCTGCTCGGCGACTATAAACTGAACGAGAAAAACAAAAATATCTCTTTTACCAACGAAGGGCTTGCCAAAATAGAAAACCTCCTCCAGAAGCGGAACCTGATCAAGGGAGCGATTGTGGACGAGGAAAACTTTGAATATATCCACTATTTTACCCAGGCCCTGCGGTCCCACAAGCTGTTCCACATCGATGTGGACTATGTGGTCCAGGACGGACAGGTTCAGATCGTGGACGAATTTACCGGCCGCATACTCCACGGCCGCCGCTACTCCGACGGCCTCCACCAGGCCATCGAGGCAAAGGAGCGGATTAAAATAGCCCAGCGGAACCGGACCCTGGCCACCATCACCTTCCAGAACTACTTCAGGATGTACGGCAAGATCTCCGGCATGACCGGCACCGCGGACACCGAGGCGGTGGAATTCAACAAAATCTACAGCCTGGACGTGGTGGTAATCCCTACCAATCTGCCGGTAACCCGCTCGGACGAGGACGACGTGGTGTACCTGAACGAGGCCGACAAATTCGACGCCCTCTGCGATGAAATTGCCGGCACCCACAAAAAGGGCCAGCCCATGCTGGTAGGTACCGTGTCCATTGAAAAGTCGGAAAAGCTGGCGGCCCTTTTAACCCGCCGGGGGGTACGCCACGAAGTGCTCAACGCCAAAAACCACGCCCGGGAGGCGTCGATTATCGCCGAGGCGGGGGCCAAAGGGGCGGTCACCATCGCCACCAACATGGCGGGCCGGGGAACGGACATAAAGCTGGGGGGCAGTCCCGAACACCGGGCCCGCAAGCGCGCCGGTACCGACGCCCCGCCGGAAGTCTACGCCCAGGCCTACGCGGCGGAATACGAAAAGTGGAAAGCGGATTACGAAGAAGTTAAGTCCCTGGGCGGCCTCTACGTGATCGGCACGGAACGGCACGAAAGCCGGCGTATCGATAACCAGCTCCGGGGCCGGTCGGGGCGCCAGGGCGATCCGGGGAAGTCCAAATTTTTTATCTCCATGGACGACGACCTGATGCGGCTTTTCGGGGGCGAAAACATCAAGGGAATCATGTCAAGGATGGGCATGGAGGGGGGCGAACCCATCTATCACCCGTGGCTCAATAAAAGCATAGAAAAGGCCCAGAAAAAGGTAGAAGAACGGAACTTTGAGATCCGTAAACATCTGCTGGAATACGACGACGTGCTGAACCAGCAGCGGAAATTTATCTACGAACAGCGGGACGCTATCCTGGCGGACGGCAATTTAAAAAAGCGGGTCAACGAAGCTACCGCGGACATGGTTGCCGCCGCGGTGGAAAATTACAATACCCTGGCAAAACGGGACGGCCAGGAGGCGCTTAAAACCCTGCTGGGCTTCCTGAAGGACAAGTTTAACCATATCCCCGGGACCGGCGGGGAATCGGCCCTTACTTCCGGGGGAACGGTAAAAAATACCGAAGCCCTGGAAGAACAGCTGGTACGGGAACTGGAACAGGACATCGATAACAAGGAAGCGATGCTGGGAACCGGGGTAATTAACGCTTTTATCCGCGCCCAGTATTTACAGTTTATCGACCGCCAGTGGCTGGATCACCTGGAAAACATGGAAGCCCTGCGGGAAGCGGTGTACCTCCGGGGGTATGCCCAGAAAAACCCCTTAACCGAATACAAACTGGAAGGTTTTGAAATATTCGATACGATGATCGAAACGATCCGCCGGGAAATCGCCTCCAGGGTACACCTGGTGCGGATCCAGGCCGCGGGCCCCGAAACCAGGACCCGGCCGGCGGTCCAGGTCCGTTCCGCGGACCACGGTACGGTTACCGCCTTCGGCGGTTCCGGCGCCGGCCCTTCAGACCGGAACCCGCCGGGCGGCCGGGCTCCGGGACCCTCAAACCGGGCCCAGCCCGACAACGCCACCGTGGTCCGTACCTACCCCAAAGTAGGCCGCAACGACCCCTGCCCCTGCGGCTCCGGGAAAAAGTACAAGCACTGTCATGGGAAGTAACGACCATGACAGTGCCCATTGCCATGGACGATAGGGAAGAATTTTTTACCACGGACCAACACGGACCACACGGACTTGCCCCGGACAAAAGCCCGAGGATTTACCCGGAGATTACTTGTATTTGGCTTATAGTAGGAAAAATGATGGCGGTTGCGCCCGTAAGGGGCGCCATGGATCTCCCCCGCGCAAGCGGGCTCTTCTGTAACCATTGCCGGCCGCCAAAGGCGGACGGGTGAAGTTTGCGCAGCAAACTTCACCTCAAAATCCGCCAAGGATGGCGGATTTTGAGGAGTTGACAAGCTCCTCTGCTCTGTGGTACCGTCAATCTATGCTCAGTGCAGGCTTGGGGAGCGGGGTAACGCCGGGCGAAACCTTCGCCATTACCCCGGAGATACCATCTAACGGACCCGTAACTCCTTATATAGCAAAGAATTATACCCCCCCCCCCGATGGGTTTACTAGGAATTACCGCCGCGTAAGTTCTTTTCCTTACCGTATACGTTCTTTTACCCGCCGCAAGAGCTCTTTTCCCCGCGAAAAGAGCTCTTTTACTTCCGAAAAGAGCTCTTTTAATTGCTACAAGAGCTCTGCAAATCGCGAAAAGAGCTCTGCAAATTGCGAAAAGAGCTCTGCAAATTGCTACAAGAGCTCTGTAAATCTCTACAAGAGCTCTGTAAATCGCGAAAAGAGCTCTGCAAATCCCTACAAGAGCTCTGCAAATCGCGAAAAGAACTCTGTAAACCCCGCGAAGGGGACAAACCGTTCACCAGGGAGCCTGTTTCAAACCCGGAGCGGGTCTGAACAGTCCCGGAATATACGTCATGGAGGTTATTTATGGCACAGGATTATCTTTCTCTGACCGACCCGGTTTTTAACCAGTTTTTTAAGTTCATGGTCCAGTACGTTACCCTGAAATGTTCAGGGAGTACCCCGGAATGGACCCATATCCCCCAGGCGGTGCTTACCGCCATCGCGGATATGTACGGGGCCTGGTATACGGCGTACGGCAAAATGTCCGGGCCCTACACCCAGGTGGACAGGGAGGCCAAGAACGACGCGAAAAGGGCGTCCAAAAAGGCTATCCGGGCCTTCGTGAACCAGTATCTGCGCTTTCCCCCGGTCACCGACGAGGACCGGACGGCGATGCAGATACCCAACCACGACACCCATCCCACGCCGATACCCGTACCCGGGGACATCCCGGAAGTGGAAGCCCAGACGCCCCTGCCCCGGGTGCTGCGGTTCCGGTTCCGCCGGGCCAACATGAAACGCTGGGGCAAGCCCGGGGACGTACATGGACTGGAGCTGGTGTGGGTTATTGCCGACACGCCCCCGGCGGAAATTGAGGATCTGATCCACTCGGCCTTTGCCACCAGGAGCCCCCTGGAGCTGACCTTTAAGGAGAGCGAGCGGGGCAAGCGCCTCTACTTCGCGGTGCGCTGGGAAACCGGCACGGTCAAGAAAGGCAAGTTCAGCGCGATTTATTCGGTAATCATTCCTTGAAGAAGGAAGAAAGAAGAATGTATAACCGCAACGGCGAAGAAGGCGAAGAAGTAAAAGAAGGAAGATAAAGAAGAATGTATAACCACGGACGATACGGACTTGCCCCGGACACAATATAAATTTGAAACTACAAGTCCGGGTTTGTCCGCGAGGTCCGTGGTTAACTTCTTAAACTTTTTC
>JAISDG010000217.1 GCA_031265015.1 Spirochaetaceae bacterium
TATGGGCAGAACCTCCGTTTCTTCATCGATCCGTATAAAAAAGGATGCAAGCGCGGCCGCGGGAATCATGTCGCTGTCCGTTTCGTACTGATAAAGGGCGTCACTTATCGACGCCATGGACGGTAATTCCTCTCCGGCGCTTTCGATACCGAACTCCGCAAATATCATTCCCAGAGCGCGCCGGGCATAGTCCGCCGCTTCCCGCTGGGCCGCGGGCGCATAGGGAGACAAATCCCGGTAGACGGCCAGCAGCTGCCCGGCGTTTCCCGGGACTTCCAGGGCTTCGCGCTTGAGCCGGTTAAGGAGCCCCTCCTCTTCCAGGGCCTTTTTTTCCGCTTCCGTTCCTTCCTTGCCGGCCGTGGCAAAATACCAGTCCGCGGCCGAAGGGGCGCTTAAAAAAGCCAGCTGCAGCTGCCGGGTTTCCCTTGCCGCCTCGTTTATAGTTTCCCCGCCGGTACCGGATCCGGTTTCATCACCGGTTTCTGCTTCGCCTGCGGTTTCGACAATATCTTTGAGTACCACCCAGGCATCCCGCAGGATATAGGCATCCGCGTATTGTTGTTCGGCCCGGAGGTACGACGTATAATAGGTGTCACCGGTAAGGCGGTTTTCCGTCAGCTGAATCAGGGATACATAATAAGCGCCTAATTCCTCAAGGATAAAATCACCGGAATTAACCTGGTAGGCCGCCATTTGATCCGCGTAGCGGTTATTCAGTTCCTCCAGGGATCTTTCCGCCGCGGCCAGTTCCGCCGCGGCGTTTTGCAGTTCGGCCCGGACTGTCTCAAGACCGGATCCGGCGTCTTTCAGGCGGTTCTGGGCTTCTTCATAGGCGGTGATCGCGGCGTCATACCGTGACTTGGAATCCCTCCACTGCAGAAGGCTTTCTTCTTCGGTCATGCGGCCCGCGGTTAATTCTTCCGCATAGGCGGAAACGGCCTGGGCAATATCCAGCCGCTGTTCCCAGTACCCGGCAATTGCCTTTGCCCGCAGTAATTCAACCTGGTACTCATCCAGAAAAAACGATTCGCTGTCCGAACCGAGGACCGCGGTCAGCGCTCCCCGGTCCATGCCCAGGGCAACGCCGAATTCCTGTTCCAGAACCGCCAGGGCTTCGCCGGATCTGTTCCGGTACTGGGTATACAGGACTGACCAGCGGAGCAGTTCCCGGCCCGCGATTTTCTGCATTTCTGTCAGGGGTACAAACTGCTCTATTTTGTTTTCTATTGTTTGGCCAAGGATCTTTACTTTTACTTCCCGGTAGGTGGTAATTCCGCCCCGGTCAACAATCTGCTGTACCCATGCGGCGAGCGTACCGTTTTCCATGCCCCCTGCGGGGGAACCGCTGACAAAGCGGGAAAGCCAAAACTCAACGCTGTCCCGGGCTTCCGCCATAACCGCATTCCCGGTAACATACATGTCTACCCACGCGCCCGCTCTTTCCGCGCCGTTGTAGGTACGGAGGGCGGCGTCCCGGAGAAATTCCTCCCTGGCTTCGGCAATGGCGGACTCCAGCTGCCGGGAAACCGCGGCAAAGAGCTGTTCCCCGCTGTTAAAAAGTTCTTTGGCCTGTTCCTCCCAGGCAAACCGTTCCCTTTCCAGTTCCGAAAAAGCGGTCTTCCACGCTTCTTCCCCTTCAAGAAAATGTTCACCGCTGTCCCGCTCCCATTCCATCCGGCGGATGATAAACCGTTCCTCCGCCTCGGACCAGGCCTTGAGTCCCCGGTCAAACTGTTCTTCAAACGCGCTGAGCCATTCCGCTCCCGCCAGGGAAAGATCCCCGGTCCCCGTCCGGGCCGCTTCTATCCGTTCTTCCAGGGCGGAGATTCCCCCGGCGCAGACGGCCTGGGCGCCGGCAATCAGCTGGGAGCTGATCACCGACGCTTTCCCGTTTTCGCTCTGCCTGCGAAGGCTCCAGACATCGCCGGTCCGGCGGGCGATAAAGAGCCGCTCTTCCCGGTCCAGCAGGGCTTCAAATTCCGCCTTTTTTTGTAACAGCGAAGCGGCGGAAAGTTCCCGGAACTGTTCTTCAAAACTTTCCCGGTTTTCTTCCCCGATAAACGACAATAATTCGGGGAAGGCCGACGCGAAGGAAAGACTGTGGCGCCGCAGTTCCGCCGCTTCCACTCCGGAAACATGGCTGCGCCACAGCTGCCGGTCCTCTTCAACGCTGCGTCCTTCAAAGGGACGCACCGCTTCGGGATCGCCGGTTTCACCGTACAGGATATTACCTTCGTCATCGGTATGGTAGGCATAGCGGCGGTTGGCTTCGTCCAGGGCGGCGTCCAGCAGTTTTGCCGTATCGCCGGAAGCTCCGCCGAAAAAACGCTTAAAGAGCCACCGGGCATACCGCTGTTCCAGCTCCGCTTCCGACCAGCGTTCCACTTCTTCCAGAGCCGCGGCCCGCAGTTCAGGGTCGGCGTATACTTCCAGGGCAGTCCTTTCCCAGCCGGCCCGGGCCAGGCCGATCCCCAGCCGGGCTTCACGGATCCACGAGGCGGGATCCAGTTCCCGGTCGGCCCGGTCAAAATGGTACTGGAAGACCCGTTCGTCAAAACCCCGGAGTTCCGGTTTGGCCTGGGCAAAGAGGGTTACGGAACATAGACACAGGATGATTCCCGAAAGGAAGAAGGAGAAAGATTTGGCAGCCATGGGAGGCCTCTGTTACACTTGATGCTGTCCGCGCCCGCAGACTTCCTTTCCCACGCAGATGGTGCCTTCATGAAAAGCATACTGGTCTCTGAAAAAAAGTCAACAAAAAAAGGAAAAAATTCTTCAAAATATGACAAATGTCATATAAAAAAGCGAAAAAATGCCTGCCATAGACGTTTTTTACCTCTTTATCGTCCAATGCCGATTTGGGCGGTTGACAATTTCCCCACTTCCACCGGGACGGACGTATGCGTCGGTCTGAACGTTACCGTAGGACGCAGGGATAACACATAGGAATCCTTTCCGTTCCCAACACCGTCCATCTTTTGTTCCGGGGCGAGGGTAAAATTAACCGGAAGCCCGACAGCGAGATTTATTCCATAAGGAAGACCAATGTTGAAATTGGGTTCCGCCTCAAGGGTTAAATCCCATCCGTGTTTGATTTTCTCCTCATTTTCAATTGGGTAGAAATAAAACTTGCCGAAAACATTCAGAAAGAAATGGTGATTAACGATCGTGTCAAAAGATACGCTGCCGCCGAATCCCCACGCGTTTTTTCCCATTTTATCATCGTCGTCAATTCCGGGGAAAGGGAAAATAAC
>JAISDG010000203.1 GCA_031265015.1 Spirochaetaceae bacterium
CGGTTCATAGTAGGGATCGTCAAAGGGTTTCCGGATCCTGGTCCTGGCATTGGTTTCGCTGATCCATATCCTGGTGGTGGCGTCCCCCGCCAGGGCGTTTTCCTCGGGAGGAATATCCGTGGTCAGGGAAAGGGTCTGCATTTTATCCATCACGCTGGCGTTAAAGTTTGCCTGCACCTGGTGAAATTCAATATCTTCCCGGTTCCATTTGCCCCGGACCACATCCCACGAATCCTGTATGCTGTCATATCCCGATTTTACCAGCAATCCCTTGACGGAATACCGGAAATTCGTCGTTTTCCATACGTCGCTCTGATAAAAGGGCCGCAGGGTAAAACCGTATTCCGCGGAACTGGAAAAGTAGGTCATATTGTGAACCTGCCGCATCGCCGCTTCCCGTTTCGGGGCATCCTCGAATTCCGAGGCCTGTTCGTTCATGTAGCTGTAATCCTGCCATGAGGAGACGCCGTAAAACCGCAGGGTGTTGGTATAGATGTCCCGTTTTTCCGACAGGGTTAAACCCACGGTGGCGTCGGCCCTGACGGTATAGAGCTGATACGCCATATCCCCCCAGTCTATGTCCCCGGGGCCTTTCCAGCTTACGTCCTGAGCGGAAGAATCAACCCCGTTGGAATTGAATTTTATTTCCGACGCCGCCGACGGGGTAAGCCGGTAATCCAGGGCAAAGCGCTGCCCCCCCAAAAGGGGGGCGTTGATGGTCCTGGTCAGGGCGGGAGGATGAAGGCGCAGGGCATCTTCTTCCGCTCCCCCGGGGTTTTCAGGCTCCGCCCAGGGGGAAACCGCTTTTCCCCAGCCTTCTATATACGCGTCCTCCGCCCGGGCCGGATCCGTACTTTCCCCCAATACCAGGGGCATGCCGCCGATGGAAGCGGACACCGAAAAGAGGGTAAATTTATTGGGATAAAAAAAGGACAGATCCGGCGGGTAGGAAAGCAGGGAACCGGGATGGGGGATGTTCCTGGTTTCAAAGGAAACGGCCATGCTGACGCTGGTCAGGGTAAGCTCGTTGATGTAGGGCGACAATCCCGCGGTTACAAAGGACAGGTTTCCGTCCAGGCTCCAGATATACGAACTAATGGAATCGGTGTTGATGGTCATGTCCGGCTTGGTACTGTTTTGAAGCAGGGAAAAAAAGCTGGAATCTTCGGAGCGCCTCATAAAATCGTTATCCATATAGGGATCCGAATATAAAGGCAGATTCCAGGAAAGATTGGCGCTGTTGGCCACGGTTCCCGAACCGCCGACCGATCCGGTACTGACAAAACGGTACCGGAAGGGAACTTTACCGTCAAAAAAATACGAACCCTGCCAGCTGCTGGTTCCGTCATATTTGGGATAAAAGGGAGTATAGTTTCCGTAATCATAGGCAATATCCCGGCTCCAGGCCATTCCCCCGGAAAAATTAAGATCCCCGAAATAACCCTTGGCGGGGACGGCCAGCTCCGTGCCCAGGTAGTACCCCAGGTTGACGTAGGCGTCCGCCAGCAGTGAAAGCTTTATCTCGTTTTCGTCCCGGGCCCGGCGGCCCGTGCTGCGGAGGAATACCCCTTCCCGGACTTTTTCCATGCCTTCCCCGGAACCCATAATGGCGGTAATGGAGCTTTCTTCCGCCAGGGGAAGCGCCTTGGGCCGTCCCAAAATATAGGTGGTGGTCTGGACAAAGCTGCCTTCCCTGGTACGGATGCCAAGAACCGGGTGAAAGATGATTTCATTGGCGGGATAATAAAAAGCGGGGATCCACAAAACGGGAATTTCCCCCACCTTGACGACGGCATTAAGAATCGCCCAGTCGGAGCCCGGAAGAAGCCATAGTTTGGAAGCGTCGATGGACCAGAAGGCTTCCGGTTCTTTGGGGTTGGTTATTTTCGAACGGCGCAGGACCGTGGAATTTTCGCCGTTCCGGGAAACCACCTCCCCCTCAAAGCGATAGGTGCTGACGCCTTCGCTGATCTCGTGATCCGAAATTCCTTTCATAAAAGCGGTGGACCAGTTGTCCAGGTTAACGGTAATGCCGTCCCCCCGGAAGGTTTCAATCTTGTCCCCGTCTTCTTTGATATACACAACCCCGCCGGAGGCGGTCATGATCTTTCTGGTGCGGTTATAGAGTATTTCTTCCGCTTCAATACGGTGTATTATTTCCCCGTCCTGCAGGCTTACCGAAACGCCCCCCCGGAGCCGGGCATATTCTTCATGTACCGATTCAACGGTAAAATATTCGGTGGCCTGGGCCGATTCTATGGTGATAATCAGTTCCCGCTTTTGCGCCGAATCCGGTTCCTCCCCGGAGGCCTCGGCTTCAGGCGCCGTTTCCGGAACCGCGTCTTCGGGAACCGTTTCCGCGGCTTCACCCGCGGATTCCGTGGGTTTGTAATAATCCCGCAGCCGGGAAACCAGCTCTTCCCTGCTTCCCTCGCCGCTTAATCCCAGGCTGCGGCACCAGTCGGCCAGTTCCGGAAGGGACGATGTGGCCAAATCCCGGTCCAGGATAAACTCCGGGGTAAGGCCCCGGGGTTTATCCGGCTCCCCGCTTTCCGCGGCCTCCGAAGGTCCCTGCTCCACCGGCCCTTGTTCCGGCGATCCCTGTTCCGCTTCCTGGGCAAAAACCGCAAGGGGCAGACAGATCAAAAGGAAAAGGCCGGCTTTTCTCATCGGGAGACAGCAGACCTTGCCTTCCGGGCCGGTGAAGCCCCGTTTTTTCCCCGGGACAGGCGTTCGAACATCCCTTTCAGATACACTCCCGTATACGATTTGGAACAGGCGGCGACTTTTTCCGGGGTTCCGGAGGTCACCACCTCTCCGCCCCGGCCGCCCCCTTCGGGCCCCAGGTCGATAATATAATCCGCCTGGAGAAGGACGTCCAGGTTATGTTCGATCATCACCACCGTATTTCCCTGGCCGGCCAGGCACTGGATCACTTCCATCAGCTGCTTGACATCGGCAAAGTGAAGCCCCGTGGTGGGTTCGTCCAGGATATACAGGGTCCTGCCGGTAGACCGTTTGGACAGTTCCAGGGCCAGCTTTACCCGCTGGGCCTCGCCGCCCGACAGAGTCAGGGCGGACTGGCCCAGTTTAACATAGCCCAGCCCCACCGAAAGCAGGGTGTTGAGCTTCCGGGCTATCTGGGGTATGGCGTTAAAAAAGGCCGCCGCTTCTTCAATGGTCATGTCCAGGACATCGGCAATGTTCTTTCCCTTGTAGCGCACTTCCAGGGTTTCCTTGTTAAAGCGTTTGCCGTGGCAGACATCGCAGATAATATACACGTCGGGCAGAAAGTTCATTTCGATTTTAATGGTCCCGTCGCCGGAGCAGTTCTCACAGCGGCCCCCCCGGACATTAAAGGAAAAACGCCCCGGCCTGTAGCCCCGGACCTTTGACTCCGGCAGGGCGGCAAACAAATCCCTGATGGCGCCGAAAACCTGCACATAGGTGGCGGGGTTGGACCGGGGGGTCCGCCCGATGGGGCTCTGGTCGATGTCGATCACCTTGTCGATAAACTCCGCCCCTTCCAGTTTTTTATAGGCCCCCTCGATGTGATTGGATCCGTAGACCTCGTTGGCCAGGGCAGGGTACAGCACGTCACTTAACAGGGTAGACTTTCCCGACCCGGATACCCCGGTAATACAGGTAAACATCCCCAGGGGAATATTCACGTCGATGTTTTTCAGGTTGTGTTCCGTCACCCCCCGGAGGCGTAAAAAAGTACCGTTCCCCATCCTGCGCTCCCGGGGGATTTCCATGGTCAGGGTTCCCGCCAGGTACCGGCCGGTAAGGCTTTCTTTTACTTTCATCACCTCTTTGGGGCTTCCCTGGGCTATCACCCTG
This sequence comes from Spirochaetaceae bacterium, assembly GCA_031265015.1. Lineage (GTDB taxonomy): Bacteria > Spirochaetota > Spirochaetia > Treponematales > Breznakiellaceae > JAISBN01. The sequence goes on from JAISDG010000203.1 coordinate 3,844, forward strand.
CCGCCGTGAACTCCCGCGCCGGGCCCCAGATCAACGATATAATCGGCGGTCCGCAGGGTCTGTTCGTCATGCTCCACCACGATAAGGGTGTTCCCCAAATCCCGCAGGTACAGCAGGGTATCGATAAGCCGCTGGTTGTCCCGCTGGTGCAGGCCTATGCTCGGCTCGTCAAGAATGTAGAACACCCCCACCAGGCTTGAACCGATTTGGGTGGCAAGCCTTATCCGCTGGGCTTCGCCCCCGGATAAGGTGGCGCTCTTCCGTTCCAGCGAAAGATAATCAAGGCCCACGTTTTGCATAAAGCCCAGCCGGGCCCGTATTTCCTTAAGGATCTGGGAGGATATTTTTTTTTCCGCGGCGTTAAACTTCACCGTCTCAAAAAACCCCAGGGAATCGGTGACGGACAAACTGGAAAGCTCCCAGATATTCTTTCCCCCCACCGTCACCCCCAGGACCTCCGGTTTAAGCCGCTTCCCCCCGCAGGCTTCACAGGGTTTCTGGCTCATGAATTTTTCAAGCCATTCCTTGATTCCCGAAGACTGGGTCTCAAAGTAGCGCCGCTTTAGATCCTCCAGGATTCCGGGAAAGGGGGAATTGTACTCAAAGTGGCCGCTGCCGTCCCGGTTTTCATACCGGACCCGGATATCGTCGCTGGTACCGTAGAGAATCGCCTTCAGGACGGACTTGGGCAGTTCGTTAAAGGGCGTGTTAAGGCTGAATTTGTAATGCCTGGCCAGGCTTTCAAACCGGCTCCGGTGCCAGGCGCTGTCGGGGTTGTAGGGAAGGCAGCCCCCTTCGTTAAACGAAAGGCTTTTGTCGGGGATCACCAGGTCGGGATTGAACTCCATTTTAATTCCCAGCCCCGAGCAGTCGGGACACGCCCCGTAGGGGTTGTTAAAGGAAAAAAGCCTGGGCTGGAGTTCGGGGATTGAAACGCCGCAGCGGGGGCATGCGTTTTTCTGGGACACAAAGTACTCGTTTATCTTGTTTTCCCCTTTTTTCTGGGCCAGTACCAGCATGATCCCGTCGGCGGTCTGGAGCGCGGTCTCCACCGATTCGGCCAGCCGGGACCGTATATCGTTCCCTACCACCAGCCGGTCTACGATGATCTCGATGGTGTGCTTTTTCTGCTTGTCCAGTTTAATGGGCTGCGCGGAATCTTCGTCCAGGCTGACCGGCACTCCGTCGATCCGGGCCCGGGCAAAACCCGCCTTCCGGGCGGCGTCGATAATGTTCCGGTGTTCCCCCTTCTTCCCCCGGATTACCGGGGCAAGCAGCTGCACCCGGTCCCCCTGGCCCATGGCCAGGATCGTGTCGATGATCGAGTCCACCGCCTGTTCCTTGATCTCCCTTCCGCAGACGGGGCAGTGGGGAATCCCTATCCGGGCATAGAGGAGCCGGTAATAGTCGTAAATTTCCGTCACCGTTCCCACGGTAGACCGGGGATTCCGGTGGGTGGTTTTCTGTTCTATGGAAATGGCCGGTGAAAGGCCTTCGATATAGTCCAGGTCGGGCTTGTCCATCCTGCCCAGAAACTGCCGGGCATAGGCGGAAAGGCTTTCCACATAACGCCGCTGGCCTTCGGCAAAAATCGTGTCGAAGGCCAGGGAACTTTTACCGGATCCGGAAAGGCCCGACACCACGATCAGTTTATCCCGGGGAAGTTCCAGATCGATGTTTTTCAGGTTATGTTCCCGCGCGCCCTTGATGATAAGCTTGTTCATGATTTAGTTTAGCCCGAAAAAAGGATGGCTTTCAATGTCGCGCCGCCCAAAATCCGCCATCCG
>JAISDG010000093.1 GCA_031265015.1 Spirochaetaceae bacterium
CTCCATATCCGGCGCTTTGCAGGGGAACAAAAAAAACAGTTTACCGCTTTCGAGATGGAAATGGAACCGGGCCTTTTTACGGGTCAGCGGGTGATTCCCGTGGAAAGCGCGGCGGTCTATGTGCCCGCGGGCCGCTTTCCCCTCTTTTCTTCGGTATTGATGGGGATGATCCCCGCCATGACGGCGGGGGTTGATACGGTGATCCTCGCATCGCCCCCCATGGAGGACGGCATCCCCAGCAGGCACATTCTTGCCGCGGCGGCCCTTTCCTGGGAATGCGCCGGAGCCGCCGGACCGGAAACCCCTTTTCCCAGGATATTTGCCGCCGGCGGCGCCCAGGCAATCGCCGCCCTGGCTTTGGGGACCGAATCGGTACCCAGGGCGGATATTATTGCGGGTCCGGGCAATAAATATGTGGCCGCCGCCAAACGGATGCTCTTTGGCGAAGTGGGGATAGACTTTGTCGCGGGCCCCACCGACGTGCTGGTGATCGCCGAGAACGGCGCCGCCGGAAACGGCGCCGCCGGGTCCGATGTCCCCGGCAGCCGGACCGGATCCGGTCACGGGACCGGCGTATCCCCGGCGGAACTGATCGCGGCGGACATGCTGGCCCAGGCGGAGCATGATCCGGATGCCAGAGCCAGAGCTCTGGCGCCGGATTGTTCCATGGCGGAAGAAATTGCCGGCGCCCTGGAACGGCGGCTGGATCGGCTCCCCCCGGAATCCCGGTCCGCGGCCCGCTCTTCCCTGGATGCCGGGGGACTTATCATTATCTATGGTTCAAAAGAAGAGGCGATCCGCGTTGCCAATATCATTGCCCCCGAACACCTGGAACTCCAGGTCCAGGATCCCGAAAGCTGGATGACGGGTAGTCCCTGCCTAAGGAACTACGGCTCTTTGTTTCTGGGCCCCCGTTCCGCGGAAGTGCTGGGGGATTACAGCGCGGGAATCAATCATACCCTGCCCACTGCGGGGAGCGCCCGTTTTTCGGGGGGCCTTTCGGTCCGGCACTTCCTGAAAACCGTTACCACCCTGCGCTGTCTTCCCGGCCGGGGCTTTGACGAAGCCCGCCGGGCGGCGGAGATTCTTGGCCGCGCCGAAGGACTGGCGGCCCACGCGGAAAGCGCGGCAATCCGGAGCGCGCCGCGGTGACTGCCGGTTCCGTACAAGATCACCGGAGCAGGGAAGGGGGGATAATCGTTTATCCCGTGTATTCCCGCCGTTCGGGGGGCCTTTCGGTGGGGATCAATCTTTTCCCGGACCGTAAGCGCTGTTCCTTCGACTGCGCCTACTGTGAGGTGTTCCCCTTTGAAACGGATGTAAGCTTTAACCTTGAAACCATGAAAGCCGCCCTTCGTTCGGCAATCCTTGACGCGGGGGAACGGAAAATTCCCGTCAGGGACATTTGTTTTTCCGGCAGCGGGGAACCCGCCATGTCTTCCCATTTTGCCGAAGCCCTTGAGGCTGCCGCGGTACTGCGAAACAAGCTGGCGCGGGAAGCAAAACTGGTGATGATCACCAACGGGACGGGACTGCTGGAACCGCCGGGAGGGAACGCTCCGGCGTTGTTTGACTTTTTACGGACCTCCGCCCGCGCTCCGGCGACCGCCCTTCATATCTGGCTCAAGCTGGACGCGGGGACCGAAGCCTGGTATGCCGCCATGGACCGCTCCCCTGTCCCCTATGAACGGCTTGTCTCCGGTATCCGGAACTTTGCCGCCTCCGGCGCTCCCTTTATTTTGCAAACCATGGTTTGCAAAATTAACGGCAGGCTGCCGCCTCCGGAAGAAGCCGCTGCCTGGGCTGCCCTGGTAACGGAACTTGCCCGTACCGGCGGGGCGGAAGCCGGACAAAGCGGCGGACTACAGGCGGTCCAGATTTACGGCAAAGTCCGGCCTGCTCCGGAAGATCCCCTAGCCGAAGCGGTCCCGGCCGCGGTCCTGGAAGACCGGGCGGCGCTGCTCCGGGCCGCCTTGGCCGGGGCGGGACGGGCCGTGCCGGTGGAAGTGTATGAATGACTCTCCTGAAGGACGGGGTATCGTCGTTCCGATAGGTATGGTGATTTTTAGGCCCTAATCCAGTACGGTAATCCGGCAGGCCCGGTAACGGACTTCGCCCTCCCGCTTGGATCGTTCCGTATCTTCTTCCAGCTGGTACCGGACCGGCATGCCTGCCTGGAGTTCGGCAAAGTCCCTGTTGGTAACGGTACTGTAATGGAAAAAAATATTGTTCTGGCTTTCGTCCCGGATAAACCCGAAGCCGTTGGCGTTCAGGCTGAAGATGGTCGAGGTGTACTCCCCCTGAACCGGTCCGGCCGTATCGGGGGTATCGGTCTTGAAACTCAGCTGGGGCTGGCTCCGTTCGGATCCCTTGTCGGGAACAAAAAGGGCCCGGACCAGTTCATTGCTGTTCTGTTCAATCCGCTGGTGCATGGGCACGGAATAAAAAACTTCTTCCTGCAGCTGCCGGGATGTTTTGGTTTCCACGCTTTCGCCGCTTTCATTGTGGTAGGAAAAATCCCAGCTTATCAGCATCACCTGGGTTCCCAGGGTATGAAGCTTGCGGACCAGCGGGACATAATCGCCGTCCCCCCCTACCAGGGCCAGGATGTCAAAATGCTTATAGATTGCAAGCTCATAGGCTTCCAGGGCCAGCCAGACATCTATTCCTTTTTCCTGGGCAATATTGTTTTCATTGTACCGCAGGGGCAGATAATGGGTAACGATATTTTCCCGCATCAGGATATCTTCAAACACCCGTTCGCTTTGAACTTTTTCGCCCATCTCCTTGGCGGACGAACGGCCTTTGAAATAGTGGGCGTCGATAATCTGACACTGCCGGACATCCACTCCCGTAAGCTGGGCTGTTTCGTTTCTGATAAATTCATGGAGCCCGGAAATGCTTATCCGGGCTTTTCTGTCGTGTTCGTATTTATAATAATTGCTGACCTTGTAAAAATAGTAGCCGTCGTAAAAAATCCCGATGCGCAAAACTTCCAGTAGATTGTTATTCACCTTTTAAGTAAAATGTGAAAGGGCAAAAAAGTCAAGGAGCGGCAAAAGATACCCATGCTGAGTGTACGAATTTGGGGGGCCCGGGGTTCCATTCCCTGTCCAGGCAAAGACACGGTCATCTACGGAGGAAACACCGCCTGCCTTGAAATCCGGGCCGATGAAAAGCCGGTGATCATCGATTTTGGCACGGGAATCAAACCCCTGGGTGACAGGCTTATGGCTGCCGAATTCAAGAAGGGCCCCATCGACGCGGATATTTTTATCTCCCACACCCACTGGGATCATATTATGGGGTTCCCCATGTTTACCCCCCTTTTTATCCCTACCACCAGGCTCCGTATCCGGGGGCCCGTTTCTTATGAAGACGACACCCTGGAACAGATCTTTGCCGCCCAGCTGAGTTACCGCTACTGGCCCATCAGGATAAGCGAACTTTCCGCCCACATTGAATATGATCAGATTAAAGAAACTTCCATGGATCTGGGGAACGGACTGTGGGTAACCACCAAATACCTAAACCACCCTATCCTCTGCCTGGGATACCGTTTTGAATACCGGGGAAAAACCATCGTTACCGCCTATGACAACGAACCCTTCCGTAATCTCTTTCCCACGGATCCCGGGGATCCCAGCTATGACGAAGACGCCGCCCGGGAAGGCGAGGCCGCGGCCAGGGAAGAAAACGAAAAACTGCTCCGGTTTTTCGAGGGGGCGGATGTGCTGATCCACGACAGCCAGTACACCGCCGCGGAATACGAAAAGCACCTGGGCTGGGGACACTCGTCCTTTGAACATGCCATCAACATGGCCAACAAAGCGAAGGTAAAAAAACTCATCCTGTTCCATCACGATCCCAACCGGACCGATGAACAGCTGGCGCAGCTGGAACAGGATTATCAAAAACGGATTGCAGGCAAAACATCCATGCAGGTTATGATGGCCCGGGAAGGGATGCTGCTGGAAGCCTAACCCCTGAAACCAACTCCCACCCCAGTTCATCCGCCGTTTCCGCGGGCGTTTTACCCTCCGCGGAAATAATAATTTTTGCCGCGGCCCTGTAAGCCGCGGAACGCGTTTCATGAAGGAGCCGGTGCTTTTGCCTGGAGGCGTCCGGACTTTCCGCCCGGAGGAAGGGGGGAAGTTCCGGGTTCCGGGAGCCGCCCGTTATGCGCTGCCAGGCGGTTTCGGCGCTTACCTCCAGATACGCCGTAATATGCCCGCCCCCGGCCAGCAATGCCATGGCGCCGGGGTTGTCGATAATACCGCCCCCCGCGGCCAGAATCCCCGTCACTCCCGGATCCGGGTTCCCGGCCAGAAGCGCAGCGAGGGCCTTTGTCTCTTCCGCGCGGAACAGTTCCGGTCCCAGCCCGTAGAGGGCCCTGGGACTTTGGCCGGTTCTTTCTTCCACCAGTAAATCCAAATCAAAGAAAGGCAGTCCCCGCCGAAGGGCCAGTTCCCGGCCCGTAGTGGTTTTTCCCGAATGTTTTGGTCCTATCAGAACGACAAAAGCCACAGGGCGGTCCTACAAAAACAGCAGCGCCGCGGAAAGCAGGGTTAGGACATAGACCGCCATACGGTACTGGCTGTTACTGACCTTTTTAACAAAGAGAATCCCCAGCCAAATTCCCAAAAGTATAAAGGGGATCATAAAAAGGTCAAACCGGAGCGTCGTAAGGGAGATATTACGCCACACAAAAGCCTGCAAAGGAATTTTAAGATAATTGACGATAAGGAAAAACCACGCGGCGGTCCCCACAAAACTTTCCTTGGGCAGCCGCACGGACAGCAGGAACACCGACATGATAGGGCCCGCGGCATTGCCGATCATGGTAGAAAAGCCGCCCATGATGCCGAAAACCGCGGAAAACCACCACCCCGAAGGAGGTTCCGATCCCCGGGTATTCCGCCGTTCATTCCAGACCATCACCACCAGCCCGGCGGCAATACAGATGCCGATAAGGATTTTGAAGCCCCTGTTGGAACTGACAAAGTGATCCGTCACCAGGGCCATGGCAAACCCCGCCAGCGCCCAGGGAATCAGCCTTCCGATATACTTCCATTGGGCATGCCGCCGGTAGTAAATAACCGCGAAGAGATCCGCAAAGCAGATCAGGGGCAGCACCACCCCGGTGGATTCCCTGGCCCCGAAGACCAGGGCAAAAAGGGGAACCGCCACGATAGAAATACCGTTTAGCCCTGTCTTCGAGATGCCAAAACAAATACAGCTGAAAATGACCGCCCCCCATTGCCGGGGCTCCAGGGTATAGGGAATAAGGCTGAAAAGGTTCATATATCAATGTACTCCGGAAAAGATGGCATAATCAATCAAAAATTTGTATACTGATTTTTATGATCCTCTATGATCCTTCGCTGACCATGCGTTTCCGGGACTACGGCATCATGCTTCCCATTTCGCCCGACCGGGGTGAACAGACCCTGGATTTTCTTGGCAGGAATTTTTATCCCTGCGCCCGGGGAAAATCCATGCCCTATCCGGGGCCGGTCTTTAGTATTGCCGATGCCCTGGCGCTGCTGGGCGGGGACGGGGACATAATCAGCCGCCGGGATCTGGAACGGCTCCACAGCGGGGACTATATCGCGGCCCTCTATGAAGATTCCGGCGGAAAGACCCTGGAGAGGGAACTGCTGAATACCTATGAGCTTCTTGACGCCCGGGGCCGTCCCCGCCGGTATGAACCGGAACGGGCGGTAGAACCCCTGGCCGGACTTTTTGCCGTTATCCTGGCCCAGACCGCCGGAACCTACCTGGCCTGCCGCCTTGTCCTGGCGGAGGGCCCGGGGTTTTGTTATTACCTGGGGGGCGGCATGCATCATGCCCGGTATGACGCCGGCGCGGGGTTCTGCCTAATCAATGACGTGGCCGGGGCGGCGGCAAAAATTCTGGCGGATGGGCTTGAGCGGTACCGGAGGCCGCCGAATCCGGGGAAACCCGTCCGGCTTATCTGGATTGTAGATATGGACGCCCACAAGGGTGACGGAACCGCGGAGCTGATCCGCTTTGCCCGGGAGCGGGGGGAACTTGCCGATCCCCGGCAGGACGCGGGCAGGCGGCGGGACGGTTCCGGCGCGCCCTGTATCCTGACCCTGTCTATCCACATGGCAAAGGGCTGGCCCCTGGACGGCGAAACCCTGGCCGCCGCCAAACCCGGCAGGGCGCCGCTGCTTTCTTCGGATATCGATATAGGCATAGACCAGGGGGAAGAAGCGGAGTATACCCCGCGGCTGGCGGAGGGCATCCGGGAACTGGAGCGGATGACGGCGATGCTGACCGCAACGGCGATGCTGAGCGCAACGGCGCTGCCCGCGGAATCCGGCGGGCAGAGCGTCCCGGATCTGATGCTGGTGGTGGACGGCGCGGACCCCTACGAACACGACGGCCTCCCTTCCAGCGGCCTCCTCCGGCTTACCCTGGACCAGTGCCTGGAGCGGGATAATTTTATGTACCGTTATGCGATGGACAGAAACATCCCCTCCGCGTGGATCCAGGCCGGGGGTTACGGTGAGCGGGCCTGGGAGCCGGCGGCGCATTTTTTACAAGGAATCAGATAGGCCCGCAGCGCGGTATGAAGAAATTTACCACGGACCTTCACGGACAAACACGGACCTGTTGTTTCAAATCCTTGCTTTTGTCCGTTCTGTCCGCGAGGGCGAACCGAAGGTTCGTTGTGGTTAATTTTACCGTAAGGTCGAAGAAGTAAAGAAAAAACTTATTACTGTTTTCTTTTTCTTAAACTTTTTCGACTGCGAACCTTTGGTTCGATGCGACTTGGTGGTTAATAAATCTTTGGGTTCGAAGAGGAATGGGCAATTGACAAGTTCTTCGCCCTGTAGTACCGTAAATCTATGCTAAGTGCAGGCTTGGAGAGCGGGGTAAGGGCGAAGGTTTTGTCCGGCTTTACCCCGGACATAACACCTAACAGCCCCGTAACTCCTTATATAGCAAAGAATTATACCCCCCCCCCCCCGATGGGTTTACTAGGAATTACCGCCGCGTAAGTTCTTTTCTTTACCGCATACGTTTTTTTACCCGCCGCAAGAGTTCTTTTCCCCGCGAAAAGAAGTCTTTTAATTCCCAAAGGAAGTCTTTTAGTCTCGAAAGGAAGTCTTTTAACTGCGAAAGGAAGTCTTTTCATCGTGAAAGGAAGTCTTTTAACTGCGAAAGGAAGTCTTTTCATCTCGAAAGGAAGTCTTTTAGTCTCGAAAGGAAGTCTTTTAGCCGTGAAAGGAAGTCTTTTCATCGTGAAAGGAAGTCTTTTGGCCGCGAAAGGAAGTCTTTTACTACTTATTTTTAATCATCCATGGAGGTTTTTGTATGGGACAAGATTATCTTGCTTTGATCGACGCGGTTTTTGACCAGTTTTTTAAGTTCATGGTCCAGTACGTTACCAAGAAATGTACCGGGAGTACGCCGGAATGGACCCATATCCCCCAGGCGGTGCTCACCGCCATTGCGGATATGTACGGGGCCTGGTATACGGCGTACGCCAAAATGTCCGGGCCCTATACCCAGGTGGACAGGGAGGCCAAGAACGACGCGAAAAAAGCGTCCAAAAAGGCTATCCGGGCCTTTGTGAACCAGTATCTGCGCTTCCCCCCGGTAACGGACGAGGATCGGACGGCGATGCACATCCCCAACCACGACACCC
>JAISDG010000096.1 GCA_031265015.1 Spirochaetaceae bacterium
GTTACCGAGGGACCCACCAGGGTTGTTTTTGTATGGGCCGCCGAATTCCCTTCCCCATGCAGGAAGCCCCGGCGATCCGGGGAAATGTAATTCAGCGCCAGAACCACGTCCCGGGGAACGTCGGGATCGGCGTTTTCGTTTACCGTCACCGCCGCCGTGGTGTGGGGCACAAAGACGACGCAGATCCCTTCGCTGATTTTTGAGGCGGCCACCGCCCGCTGCACTTCTCCGGTAATGTTGAGCCACTGGTTTGCCTGTTTTGTCTGCAGGGAAAATTCCGTTAAACCGGTCATGGTTCCTGTTCCTTTATGACGCGGCTTCGGAATTGGTCCGCAGCAGTTCTTCCCGGGCCGACAATTTGAGGGCGTCGAATAATTCCGCCACATCGCCCTGCATGACCAAATCCAGCTTGTATAGCGTAAGGTTGATCCGGTGGTCGGTGATCCGGTTCTGGGGGAAGTTGTAGGTCCTGATCCGCTCGGACCGATCCCCCGAACCGATCTGGCTTTTTCTGGCCTCCGCCCGTTCACTGGCCGCCTTTGCTTCTTCCCTCTCGTATATCCGGGCCCGGAGGATACGCATGGCCTTGGCTTTATTTTTGATCTGGCTTTTTTCGTCCTGGCAGTGAACCGTCAGCCCCGTGGGGATGTGGGTGATCCGTACCGCCGAATCGGTGGTGTTAACGCATTGGCCGCCGGGCCCGCCGGCCCGCATCACGTCGATGCGGAGGTCGTCGGGCCGGATATCGATTTCCGTTTCATCCGCTTCGGGCAGTACCGCCACGGTTACCGCCGAAGTGTGGATCCGGCCTGAAGCTTCCGTCGAGGGAACCCGCTGGACCCGGTGGACCCCCGATTCATAGCGGAGGTTTTCGTACACATTGCTCCCGCCGATGGAAAAGACAATTTCCTTAAAGCCCCCCAGTTCGGTCTCGCTGGAACTCATAATTTCAAATTTCCAGCCCCTGGTTTCCGCAAACCGGGAATACATCCGGTAGAGGTCCGCGGCAAAAAGGGCCGCCTCGTCCCCGCCGGTTCCCGCCCGGATTTCCATGATGATGTTCTTTTCGTCCAGGGGATCCCGGGGTATCAGAAGAAACTTAAGCCTGTCGCCGGCATCCTTGATCCGGACTTCCAGTTCCTTCAGTTCCTCCTTGGCCAGTTCTTTCATGTCCGGATCTTTTTCATCCTGGACCAGGGCTTTGGCTTCTTCAAGCTGCTCCCCCAGGGTCTCCGTTTCCCGCGCCGCTTCCGCCACCGCGTTTAACAGGGAATATTCTTTCATGGTGTCCCGGTATTTATGCTGATCCCGCACCAGTTCCGGATCTTCGATGAGTTTTTGTACCTCTTCGTAGCGCCGGAGCATGGAATCAAGTCTTTCATTCATGGTACGCTCCTCGGGCCGGATATGAAATCCGGCAACTCTTCACAATACAAAGAAAAGCGGTTATACTCAAGCTTATGGGAGCGGGAACGTTTTTTTCAACTTTGCTTGAAAAAGGGAAGGATCTGTTTTTCCGGCTGGCGGAACAGGCGGCGGCCCGCCGGCGGGTTGTCCTGATAGCCGCCGCGGGTCTCCTGGTGATTATCCTGCTGCTTTTAATCCTTGCCGTCGTTACTTCCCGCAAAGCCCGGGACGCCGGGAATACCGAAGCCTCCGCCGGCCTTCCCGAAAGCCGGGCTTTTCTGCCGGAGGATTTTTTCCTTCCCTATGAGCCGGATTTTGTTCCCGACGTGCTGCTGGAGCGGGAACCCAGGAACGGCTGGACCGAAGAGGACGCCAGGCCTTTCTGGACCGATCCCCTCAACGGGAACGAGGAGGCCTGGCGGGAACGGATTGAGTCCGGCGTGGACGCCATTCTGGAGCGCGTACCGTGACGCGAAATCCGCGCCGGGCGGCGGGACGGCGGAAGACGGGCACGGCCCGCCGCGGGCTTCGGGTCGTTTTGGGAGCCGTCACGGCGCTGCTGGTTTCCTGCCGGCTGATCCCCGAAATCGAAGGGGAGTACCCCGCCGCCCGGATCCCCGAACAGCCCGGCGGGGAAAAAGCTTTGTTCGATAACCGGAGGGACCGGGAGGGTTCCGGGGGGGAACAGGCGGCAGGTTCCGCCACGGAAACCGGCGGTGAACAGGCGGCAGCGGATACCCCGGCGGAACAGCCCTTTCAGCAGGCGGCACCAGGCGATCAGGCGGATGATGTGACCCTCCCCGATGTGGAATTTGAACTGGCGGCGCCAGACAAGCAGGCGGCGCCAGACGAGCTGGCGGAAGCCGATTATCCTGAAAAGCCCCCGGAAGAACGGAGCCCCCCGCCCCTTCCGGTTCCTGCACAGCCTTCGCCGCCCATACAGCCGCCGGTCCCGCCGGCGCAGTCTCCGTCAACGGCCCCCCCGGCCCCGCCCGCGCAGTTGCCGCCGCCGGCCCCGACACCCAGGCCCCAGCGGCCTCCTCCGCCCCCGCCGCCGCCTACAGCCAGGCCTTCACGGCCCGTACCGCCTCCCCGGCCGGTCCGGGAAAATCCGCCGGTTCCCCCTTCGGACATACCGGAACTTCCCTTCCAGCCCGCGGCGTCCGCGTTACCGGTTCCCCCGGAACCGGATTTGAATTATTCCCGGACGGTTAAAGCGATGGTTGGCCAGTACATTGAGATCCCCTTTCGGGGACCGGGCTGGGTGTATCTGGGTGAATTCGGTTCCCGCCGGGGGGTCAGTTATGATTCCCGCCGTATGGAAGATGAGGGAATGACCTTTGTGTTCCGGGCCGATGAGGAAGGAACCTACAGCCTTAAATTTGACCGCCAGGATTTTGTCCGGGATTATATTTTAAACGACTATGTCAAAGTGATTGTAGAGCCGCCGCCGGTAACCGCCGGTTCCGCGTGGTCCAATCCCCGTTCCCTGCCGGAACGGGTATACGCCGCGCCCCGCTGGCCCCAGGCCCTTGACAACGAGGGAAGGGCCGCCGCTGGGCCGGCAGTCCAGCCCGCCGCGGCGGCTTCCGGCCCTCCGCCGGACGCGGCCCCGCGGCAGCCCGGGGCGGATGACCGGCCCGGAGTACCGCCGGAGGTTCCGGCGGGAGCCGCCGAAATTCCCGAAACCGCCGCGGCCGCTGTTCCGGTTACCCCGGAAGACTGGCTGGGAAAAGCCCGGGAAGAGTACAACGCGGGGCGGATTGCCGGAGCGCTGGGAGCGCTGGATCAATTTATGCTCCGTTTTCCCGGCGGCAGCGACGAGGCCTTCTGGCTTTATGGTCAGTCATATGAAGCAAATAATGAAGCGACCAGGGACATACGGCAGGCGCTGGATTACTACCGCCGCCTGACCCGGGAATATCCCCAGAGCACGCGCTACGATGATACCCGGCGGCGCATTGCTTATCTGGAACGGTTTTATTTTAATATCCAGTAAGGCGGCCGGAACAGCGCGGAAGGCCGGATCACAGTTCCCGCTTGGCCGCCATAATGCGCTGCCAGGACGCTTCAATCCGCTCCGGGGGAATTTTGTTTTCTTCCACCAGCCGGTATATGGTATCCGCCGCCCGCCGGGCCAGATAGGGATCGTAACTGCCGCCGTTGTTGGAAAGGCAGAGCAGATCCACCCCCGCGTTAACCGCCTTCTCCAGGGTTTCTTCAAACGTGTAGTTAGCCTTAATCGCCCCCATATCCAGATCGTCGGATACAATGATCCCCCTATAGCCAAGCTTGTCCCGGAGTATTCCCGTCAAAACAGGAGAGGAAAGGGTTGCGGGATTGCGGGGATCCAGGGCGGCGTTAAACACATGGCTGGTCATGATCAGCGTTTCCCCGCCGGACCGGGACCGGATGATCCGCCGGTAGGGAATAAGTTCCGTTTCCCGCCAGGTTCCGGTAACGTCCACCGAGCCCAGGTGGGTGTCGCCGGAAGAACTGCCGTGGCCGGGAAAATGTTTTATGCAGGAAAGAATCCCGTACCGGCGGTGGGCGTTAATCCAGATCTCCGCGTGCATCACCACCGTTTCCGGGTCCGCGGAAAAACTGCGGCCGTAAGCGCCGATGACAGGATTGGCGGGGTTGATATTCAGGTCCACACAGGGGGCAAAGTTCAGATTGATTCCCGTTTCCGAAAGGATCCGGGCCGTTTCTTCCGCCTGGGCTTTAGTACGTTTGCCGCTTGAATCCGAAGCCAT
>JAISDG010000216.1 GCA_031265015.1 Spirochaetaceae bacterium
CCGTTTCCCGGCGGCGGATAACAAGCGCCCCGGTTTTGGGATCCCTTTTCCCGTCCTTCGGGAAGGGCAGTTCCAGCAGCGAACCGGATTCCGCTTTTTCCATCTCCTGCCGGTTCCCCGCGACCAGGACCAGTCCCTGTTCCGAACAGCCGTAACGTCCCCACTGACCCGGGGCGGTCTGAAGCAGGGGAAACGCGTCGGAGATAAGGCGAATGCGCTTTACATCCGCCGGGGGCGCGGCGGCGGCTGGAGATGGCGCGTTATCACGTATTCGCTTTAAATCCACGGATGACGCGTTATTACGAATGCGCTTTACATCCACCGATGGCGCGGCGGCGGACGGAGACGGCGCGTTATCACGCATTCGCTTTAAATCCACTGGGGGCGCGTTATTACGAATACGCTTTACATCCCCCGGGGATGCGGCGGCGGCCGAAGACGACGCGTTATCACGCATTCGCTTTAAATCCACGGATAACGCGTTACCGCGAATGCGCTTTACATCCGCCGATGGCGCCGCTGGTCCCGCCAGCAAAAAACTGACCGCCGCCCGCTCCTTGGGGATCCCCGCCTCCTCCGACAGGCGGCGTAGCGCCGCCGGGGCGGTCTGGGTGTCAAAGGCAAAGTGACACCACTTTGCCTTGCCGCCGCGGTTTCCTCCCGGACGGCGGTACTCCGCGGCAGAGCCCGGTCCCCGTCCGCCGGGCAGGGGACAGCGGCCGTGATGGGGACAGGGCGCCAGGGGCGGCCTCTTCCGGTCCAGCAGCGCGGAACGGAGGCCGGCAATAAACGCCCCGCCCCGGGGGTTGCCGGGCTCCACGGCAAAAACCGCCCCGTCCGGGGCGCAGAGGGAACTCAGCAGCGCCGCCGCCTTTTCCGCCCCTTCACCGGGAGGGCCGTGCGGGTATACTTCGTTAAACACATTGACGGCGCCGGCCAGCTTCGCCCCGCCGCCATAAACCGGAACATCCAGGGGCCCCCGGATGGTTTTGATGATCCATCCCGGCCCTTCGGCCGGGCCCGGTTCCCCGCCTGTTCGGGAAATTGCGCTTTTTTCCGTTAAAGCCAAAAAGAGTTTCTTTCCCGCGTCCAGCGCCGCCCCGGCATGATCGACGCAGCGGAATTCCAGGCGGAGTTTCCGCAACTCCGGCCGGGCCAGCCACAACGCGATGGGCAGAGTCAGGGGGCCGGAACCAAGATCGGTGACCGCATCGCCATCCGACAGGGCGGGCAGCGGGACCGCGTCAAGTGAAAAAAGCCTGTGGAGCCGGAACACATTCCAGGGCAGAAAATACCGGAGGTAAGCGGAAAGAAAGCCGGGCCGTCCCAGGTAACCGGCCTCCCGTTCCGGCCGGGCATTCGTAAGGAGCCGGGAAAGCTCCGCCACATCGGCGGGAAGCCCCGCCCGGAAACGCCGGGGAAGGGGGAATGTTTCTTCGATAAGCGCAAGCAGGGCGGCTATACCGCCGGAGCCGGAAGCGCCGGATATTTCAGCGGCCATGTTTCACCATCCCGTTTTACCGGCAAAACGCCCCGCGGAACCGCCTTCGGATACGGCACGGTTTTGTCCGTTCCGCAGCTGCCGGTTCACCGGGGATTGTTTTTTACACCGGAACAGCCGCCGCAGCCGCCCTTTCTTTTTTTTACGCCGCCGGCAATCCGCAGTACGGCAAAAACCGCCGCGGCAAGCACGATAATTCCAACAATAATATTACCGGCGTTATGCTGAACAAATTCCATCTATACTGAATATCTCCGCTTTAAATATACCGCTTTACCTGCCGTATAACAAGCGGGAGTTCACTTTCTCGCCGCCCCCAAGGCGTTTTCCACCGCTTCGGTAAACTGGTTATACGCAATGGTCGCGCCGCTGACGGCGTCAACCTGATCCAGAGAGCCCGACCGCAGGTACTGTTCTTCGTAGCTTTTCATTGCCCTGACGGCAAGCTGGGCCTTGGCATAATAGTCGGCGTTGGAAATCTCCCCGTTTACCTTGCCGTAGTCCTCGTCCTTAATCGTACCGTCTTTCTGGACGGTCACAAAACGGCAGGCGGCGACCGATCCGTTTTGTATGGTAAGCGTCACATCCCCATAGGCGCCGGTGTCGTCGGCGCCGCTTCTTCCGGTAAAAACACCGTCGGCATAGCGGGGGCTGCCGCAGGCAAAGAGAACCAGCGCCAGGACAGGCAAAAGAAACCCTCGTCGTGTGTTCATGATTTGTCTCCGTTGATAACTATTTTTGATACCCTGCCGTGTTCCATTACCACGGTCCGTTCCGCGTCCTCCGCCACTTCCGGGTCATGGGTAACCACGATGATCGTGCTTCCTTCCCGGTGGAGCCGCCGGAAAATGTCGATCACCATCTGCTCGTTGGCTTCGTCCAGATTACCCGTCGGCTCGTCGGCAAGAATCAGCCGGGGATAGTTGATCAGCGCCCGGGCGATGCAGACCCGCTGCTGTTCACCTCCGGAAAGCTGGCCCGGAAGGTGTTTCGCCCTGTCCGCCAGGCCCACCCTGGCCAGGGCTTCCATCGCTTCCTTTTCGTCGGGGATACTGTGATAGTACTGGGCAACCATCACGTTTTCCAGGGCGTTAAGGTAGTTTACCAGATGGAACTGCTGGAAGATGAGGCCGATTTTATCCCGGCGCAGCCCGGTCAGTTTTTTATCCGGCTCCGCGGAGAGTCTGACGCCGTCCAGGATCACTTCGCCATAACTGGGCTTGTCCATACAGCCGGCGATATTCATGATGGTGGTTTTCCCCGAACCCGACGGGCCCATGATGGCAAGCCATTCACCCTGCCGGACGGTAAACGAAACATCCTGCAGCGCCTTAAGGCTGCCGTATTCCTTGGTAATGTTATCCAGTTCTAAAATGTTCATGTCAGGTTCCTTTCCATAACGCGCTTTTCCGGAAAAATGACGTCCCCTCCGGGATTCATCATTCACCCCTCAGGACCAGGGCCGGATCCACCCCCACGGCGCTTCGTACCGGCACAAGGCAGCCTGCCGCGGTGATCAGCATCGACGCCAGGACCGACAGGGGCGGCAGGAAAAGGGCAAAATCCACGGCCCGGCCGAATACCTTGATGCCGATAACCTGGGCAAAGGCATAACCCGCGGCGCTTCCCAAAAGTCCTCCCGCAGCTCCAAGACAAAGCCCTTCCCCCAGAAATTCCGCCGCCAGGTTTTTGTCCGCCGCGCCCAGGGCTTTCCGCAGGCCGATTTCCTTCCGCCGTTCGGCAACGACCGCCATCATGGTACTGGCAACGCAGATCATGATAAGGCCCAGGACCACAAGGGTGACCAGCAGGATAAGGGAGCTGAGTTTGGTAAGCACCGCGCCTTCGGACCGGGTGATCCTTCGAACCAGCCGCCCTTCCACCCCGGGAACGTCCAGGCGAATTTTCGCGGCCGCCGCTTCCAGCGCCCCCTCGTCAAAGGAGATGCTGCACTCCACCATATCGGCCCTGCCGCCGTC
>JAISDG010000051.1 GCA_031265015.1 Spirochaetaceae bacterium
CCGGAGACGAAGACAAACTTGAACAGGAAAGAATTTTCGCCGCCTTTGAAAAAAACGCTGCCGCCGATAAGGCCCTAGCGGCGATGAAGGCGAAACTCGCGGGCACGGAGAACATTCCGTGAGCCGCGCGCCGCTGCTGCCGGCATATTCCGCCGGGGTCCGGGGACGGCCCCTGGTCTTTGCCCACCGGGGCTGTTCTTCCCTTGCGCCGGAAAATACCATGGCGGCGTATAAAAAAGCCCGGGAATTCGGCGTCCCCGGCATAGAACTGGACATCCACGCCACCCTGGACGGAAAGCTCGCCGTAGCCCATGACGATACCTTTAAACGGACCGCCCCGCCGGACAACAACGGCGGCGGCAAACTGCTGGAAGAACTGAGCTACGGCGAGATTTGCCGCATCGACGTGGGTTCCTTCTTTGGTTCCCCGTGGTCCAGTGAACGGCCGCCCCTTCTGGAAGAGGTACTGGAAGAATTCTGCCCCGCCATGTATGTGGACATCGAGTTAAAATCCCGGAAAACAAAAAACGACCACCTGCCCGGACTTCTCGCGGAAAAACTCAAAGCTCTGGGCGGAACCATCAGTTCCGCGGTAACCGTTTCTTCTTTTAATCCCCTTGCTCTCCGGGCCTTTAAAAAAGCCTGGTACAAAATACGGAACGGACAAAAACGGAAAACGGGCGTCGGGCGGACGGCGCTAAGCGAAGCCCCGGATATTCCCACCGCGGTGATCTGGAGCGCCGGCAGGGAAGTTCCCCCGGTGCTCCGCCGCGGCCTTGGGCGGATACCGGCGGGCTGCGATTACCTTAAACCTGCCTGCAAACAGGTTACCGCTTTTTCGATGTTCCGCTTTAAACTGGAGGGCCGGCCGGTAGTCCCCTGGACCGTGGACGATCTTCCGCTGGCGAAAAAGCTTATCGCCGCAGGCTGCGCGGGCATTATTACCAACCGGCCCCAGGATATGACAGAATTATGGACGAAATAAAACAAAAGCGCTCCCTGCTGCGATCGGGTACAACGCTTTCGCTCTTAACCCTGGCGTCCCGGGTTCTGGGACTGCTCCGGGAAATGACCAAAGCCGCGCTCCTGGGAACCAGCGCCCTTTCCGACGCCTTTTCCGTAGCCTTTATGATCCCCAATCTGTTTCGCCGCCTCTTTGCCGAAGGCTCCATTGCCGTGGCCTTTATTCCCACCCTCAAGGAATATTTGCTGGAAGGGGACAAGGCAAAGACCAGGGAGTTTATCTCCTGCGTGTTTACCTTTCTTAGTTTTTTTGTAAGCCTTGCGGTGGCGCTGGGGATGCTGCTCTGCCCCCTGCTCATCCCGTTTTTCGGCATGGAAGCCCTGGACGAAACAGTACTTCTTACCCGGATCATGTTTCCCTTTCTGGCCTTCATTTCCATCGCCGCGCTGTTCCAGGGCATTCTGAACAGCGTTCATGTTTTTGCCCCCTCGGGCCTGGCGCCGATACTCCTTAATGTGGTAACAATCGCCTGCGCCTACACCCTTTCGCCCCTGACAAAAAATCCGGCCAGGGCCATGGCGGCGGGAATCATCATCGGCGGTTTTCTTGAGGCCGCGATACAGTTTCCCTTTGTGTGGAAGAAGGGCTTCCGTTTCTTTTTTACCGGCCTCCGCCGGGCGCTCAAAAACCCCGGCACCAAAGCGGTATGCCGGCTTATCGGGCCCACGATCATCGGCATGGCGGCCTACCAGCTTAACGACCTGGTATCCACCATTCTGGCGGGAAACGCCGGAGAAGGCATTGTGTCAAGCCTGCAATATTCGCTCCGGCTGCAGGAACTGATCCTGGGGGTCTTTGCGGTGTCTATCGGTACGGTACTGCTCCCGGACCTGGCGGAACACGCCAAGTCCGGCCGCTGGCAGGACTACAACTACCGCCTGAACCAGGCGATGGACATCATCGCCCTGATCACCATACCGATTACGTTTTTTTTTCTTGCCCAGGGGGAAAACCTGATCCGCCTCCTCTTCCAGACCCGGAGTTTTAACGAAAAATCGGTGGCCCTAACCTATGCCGCCTTTGTTTTCCACATGCCGGGACTTTTGTTCATTGCCCTTAACCGTATCCTTGCCCCGGCCTTTTATGCCCAAAGCGATTCCCGGTCCCCTACCCTGGCGGGGATCCTTTCCTTTGGGGTAAACATCGCGCTGGCGGCATCCCTGGCCGGCCCCTTGAAAGGTTCGGGGGTGGCCCTGGCCCTGACCGTTGCCAGCGCCGCCAACACGGCGCTGCTCCTGGTGTTCCTGGGCCGCAACCCCAACATCGCCGTGGGCAGGGCCCTGGGACCGGCGCTGTTGTATGCCCTTAAGCTGATTGTTTTTTCCTGCATCGCCGCAGCCCCGGTGGTTTTTTTGGGACCGCATCTGAACGCCCGCTTTGCGGGAATGAGCGGCGGCCGCGTTATTCGCTACGGCCTTCCCCTGGCGATAGAGGGCGTTATCTTTGCCGCCGCCGGCGTGGCGCTGCTCGCCCTTACCGGAGACAAACAGCTCAAGGCAGTACGAAGTATTTTCAGAAAACGTACATAGGGACGCCGGACGCTTCCCGCAAAAAACTGCTTGCATATCCGGGGATATTGCTATAAAATAATGGTGTACATGTTATCAGACTTTATTGACGGGGGTTTTTCATGGCTCAAGCGGCAACTACCAGGGAAGAAATAACCTTTCCTCCCGGGTTAATTTCTTTTATTGATGAATGGAAGGTTAAACCGGGCAGTCTTATCATGATTCTGCACAAAACTCAGGAGACTTTCGGTTTTATTTCCAGGGCGGCGGCGGAAAAACTTTCCCAGCTTACCGGCCTGCCCCTGGCCCGGATCTACGGGGTCATTACTTTTTATCACTTCTTTAAAACCACCAAACCGGGAAAAAACAAAGTTTCCGTGTGCCTGGGAACCGCCTGTTACCTTAAAGGCGGCCAGGACTTAATCGAAGAAGCCCGGAACCTGCTTGGCCTGGCCGAAGGGGGAGTAACCGAGGACGGTCTTTTCTCCATCGATCCGGTCCGCTGTGTCGGCTGCTGCGGCCTTGCTCCGGTTATTGTGATTAACAACGACACCTATGGCAAACTGACCAAGGATATGCTGCCGGAAATCATCGCTAAATACCGGAACTAGGGTGCACTTCAGTTTGACCGATTTGGCAGCTGATATAACCCAGAACGGAGCCGAATCGGGGGCGGACCTGGTAGAGCTGGAGCTAGAGGAAACCCTGATTCCGGCCAAACCGGAATTCCGTTTTATTGTTCAGGATAACGGCAGGGGAATGGACAAGGCGGAGCTTACCAGGGCTCTGGATCCTTTTGTTACCGACGGGATTAAACATCCCGGCAGGAAGGTGGGGCTGGGCATTCCCTTCCTTATCCAGACCGCTTCCCAGTCCGGGGGCGGCTGGGACATCCGGTCCGTCAAAGCGGGGTCCGAAGAGGCCGGGGGTAAAAGTCCGGGAACCAGGTCGGAGGCATGGTTTGACCTGTCCAACGTAGACACCCCCCCGGTGGGAGATATTCCGGGACTGTTCCGGACGGTGCTGCTTTTTGCCGGGCCAAAGGAAATCGTTCTTAAACGGAAACGCCGGGGCGGCGAAAAAGACCTGGATTACGAAATAAAAAAGACCGAGCTGGCGGATGTCCTGGGAGATTTGGAGGACGCGTCGTCCCTGGTGCTTCTGGGCAAGTATCTGCGGTCTTTGGAAAATGACAATGAATAATTTACACATGAATCTGAATAACTTTATGAGGAGAGGGATATGGCAATGACATTGGAAGAGCTGCGAAAGCTCAGGGAATCCAAAAAAACGGACATCCAGCGGCGGGAGGCCGAAGGGAAGGACATTCAGGTTATTGTGGGTATGGGAACCTGCGGAATCGCCGCCGGAGCCAAGGTAACGCTGGATGCCTTTATCAACGCGCTGGACGAAAACAAGCTGGTGGATAAAGTTCTGGTACGCCAAACCGGCTGCATGGGACTTTGCCATTCCGAGCCGACGGTGGAAGTGATCTCCCCGGGAATGCCCGATGTGATTTACGGCAGGGTGGATGGAGATGTGGCCAAACAGATAGTGACCAGGCATATTCTGGGTCATGAACTGCTGGATAACCATATCCTTAACAAGCCTGCGGCGGATATTTTAAAGTAGGAGCGGAACATGGCGTATAATCACTTTATCCTGTGCTGCGGCGGTACTGCCTGTGAGTCCAACAAGGGACGGGAAATTTACGAGGAACTGCTCAAGGAAGCGGCAGTTCAGAATGTTACAAACGAAGTTCAGATCGTCCAGACCGGGTGTTTCGGTTTCTGCGAACGGGGACCTATCGTCAAGGTGCTTCCTGAAGAATCGTTTTATGTGGACGTCAAGGTTGAAGACGCAAAAGAGATCATCGCGGAGCAGATAGTCAAGGGCCGCGAGGTTAAGCGCCTTCTCTACAAGGAAGACGCGGCAAAAAAGGCCGGAACCGCCATCGAAGACATCCAGTTCTACCAGAAACAGTTCCGGGTGGTTCTGCGGAACTGCGGCGTTATCGACCCGGAAAATATCGACGAATACATAGCCCGGGAAGGCTACACGGGACTGGAAAAAGTACTGTTCCAATGGACCCCGGAACAACTTATCGAAGAAATGAAGGCCTCCGGCCTGCGGGGCCGGGGGGGGGCGGGTTTCCCCACCTGGCTCAAGTGGGATCTGGCCCGTAAGGCCCAGGGGGATACCAAATACGTTATCTGCAATGCCGACGAGGGGGACCCCGGGGCGTACATGGATCGATCCACCATTGAGGGGGATCCTCACTCGGTAATCGAAGGGATGATCACCGCCGGCAAGGCTATCGGGGCCCATCAGGGTTTTGTCTACATCCGGGCGGAATATCCCCTGGCTATCGATCGGCTTAAAATAGCCCTTAAGCAGGCCGCGGAATACGGCCTTATCGGCCGGAATATTTTGGGATCGGGTTTTGACTTTGATATCGAGATCCGGCTTGGGGCCGGCGCGTTTGTCTGCGGTGAGGAAACGGCGCTGATCAAATCGGTAGAAGGGAACCGGGGGATGCCCGTACCCAAACCGCCGTTTCCGGCAAACAAGGGACTGTGGCAGCGGCCTACGATCATCAATAACGTGGAAACCCTGGCCAATATCCCCGTTATCACCTCCAAGGGCGGCGCATGGCTTGCCAGGCTGGGAACCGAAAAATCCAAAGGTACCAAGGTCTTTGCCCTTACCGGCAAGGTAAAAAATTCGGGACTTGTGGAAGTTCCCATGGGTACCACGCTGAGGGAAATTATTTTTGAAATCGGCGGAGGCATTAAGGACGGAAAGAAATTCAAGGGCGTCCAGACCGGCGGCCCTTCGGGGGGCATCCTCACCGATAAGGTTCTCGATACTCCCATTGACTATGAAAGTCTTACGGCTAACGGCTCGATGATGGGTTCGGGCGGAATGATCGTTATGGACGAGGACGACTGCGTGGTAGACGTGGCCCGGTTCTACATGGATTTCTGCGTGGATGAAAGCTGCGGCAAGTGTTCTCCCTGCCGTATCGGCACAACCCAGCTCCTTACCATTCTGGAAAAGATAGCCAAAGGCAACGGCGAGGAAAGCGACCTGGAAAAGCTTGACGTCATAGGCAGGGCCATGTCCAAGGCGAGCCTCTGCGCCCTGGGTCAAACGGCGCCCAATCCTACGATTTCCACGCTGAACAATTTCCGGGAAGAATACCTTGAACATATCCGGGACAAAAAGTGCCGGTCCGGCAAGTGTAAGAGCCTGGTACGGTTTATCATCGACGCGGAAAAGTGTATAGGCTGCGGCGCCTGCGCCAGGAAGTGTCCAGGCAACTGTATCGCCGCGGAGGATCCGTCCAAATACCCGGGCAAAAAGCGGCCGCCCTACGTGATCGACCAGGCGGCGTGCCTTAAATGCGGCGAATGTTTCAAGGCCTGTAAATTCGGGTCAATCTCGAAAAGCTAAGCTTAAGGAGCAATACTATGGTTAACCTGAAAATAAACGGTATTTCCCTC
>JAISDG010000121.1 GCA_031265015.1 Spirochaetaceae bacterium
GTTATTCGAATAAACGGGGTCAGTTTTTCTGCCCCAGACCTTGCAACAACCGGCAGCTGTTCTTTTCCGAACACCTGCATTATACCGGACAACCGCATGTTTTTATCATAGCTTCGAAGAAGTCAAAGAAGTTAAGGAAGAAAGAAAAAGAAATTTTACCACGGACGACACGGACTTGCCCCGGACACAATATAAATTTGAAATTAAAAGTCCGGGTTTGTCCGTGAGGGTCCGTGGTTAAATTCCTACTTTTTCGACTTCTGCGACTTGGCGGTAAAAATTTTTCAATTTACTTTGTGGTTAATAAATCTTTCTTGGCGGTTAATAAATCTTTTGGATCGCCAAATATTTTTTTAAGGAGTGGTTATATGAATAAGCGTAACGTGTTTTTGGTTTTGTGCGCGGCGCTGCTGACGGCGTCCCTTGCGGGCTGCGCAGAACCGGCGCCGGAGGACATCGAGGACTTTGGCGAAAAGACGAAGGTGTCCAAGGTTTTCACCGTGTCCAATACGGACGAGTGGGCCGCCGCCGTCAAGGCTATCGACGGCGGGGGGAATGACCGGAACTATGTCGTTAACGTGACGGGCCCCGTGGACATACCGGGGCTGGAGGGGAGCACCTTTAGCCGGCCCCACTCCGGCGTGAACATCTCCCTGCGGGGGACGGCGCCGGACGCCGCCCTTGTCCTTTCGGGTAAAGGATCCCTCATTGTCCTGGGGGAAGGGGAACACCTGGTTCTGCGGGACATCACCCTTAAAGGCGGTGAGGGCAATACCGCCATGCTGGTGTATGTGGGCGGGGGATCCACCCTGACCATGAAGGCGGGCGCGGAGGTGAGCGGCAACAGCAACAGACTTTTCAACACCGACATTGAAAGCGTTCGCGGCGGCGGCGTGCACGTAGCGGCGGGCGCGGTCTTTACCATGCAGGGAGGAATCATTTCCGGTAACTACGACGATGGGGGCTACGGCGGCGCAGGCGGCGGCGTGTACATGGCGGCAGGCGCGGTCTTTACCATGGAAGGAGGCGAAATTTCCGGTAATACCTCCGGCAGCGTTGGCACAGGCGGCGGCGTGTACATGACGGCGAACGCGGTCTTTACTATGGAAGGGGGCGAAATTTCCGGTAATACCTCAGACAGCGGCGGCGGCGTATGTGTGGACGTAGATGAGGACGGTGGAAAGGGGACCTTCATCATGCGGGGCGGAACCATTTCCGGCAACGAAGCCTTCGCCGGCAACCACGGCGCAGGCGGCGCAGGCGGCGGCGTGTCGGATGGCACTTTCTCCCTAACGGGGGGAATTGTCCACGGTTCCGACGGGGGAGACAAGGCTAATGAAGCGCGGCAGGGGGCTTCCCTGTACCGGGACGGCGGCAGCGCAGTCTACGGCGACGGTTCCCCGATTGCCCGCGGCCGCGCTGTCAACGGGACCCTTACGGGGCGTTAGCGCCCGGGTGACGCCCCCGGCGCCCGGCCCGCGCCTGGCGCCGTGGCAGTTCTTATTCATTGATTTCTATTGTTTTGCCGCGGTTCCGGGAGTATCTTTAACTATGAGGAGGGCGTCATGACCGAAAGGATCTTTGCCCTTAAAGCCCGGCTGTATAAGGAGCCCCGCTTTGTATCCATGGAACAGGCCCTGATTATCACCGAAAGCTACAAGCGGCACGAAGGGGAGCCCCGGATCATACAGCGGGCGCTGGCCCTGAAAGCGGCGCTGGAAACTATCGGCATCCACATGTATCCGGGGGAACTGATTGTGGGAAACCGCAGTCCGGGGATACGGTCGGGGATTGTGTTTCCCGAAAGCGGCTGTTCCTGGGTAGACAGGGAATTGGAAACCCTCCCCCGGCGGAACCAGGATCCCTTTCAGGTTAAGGAAGGGGACGGAGAACTGTTTCGCGCCGCCGTCAAGCCCTACTGGGAAGGCAAATCCCTGGAAGACGTGCTGCGGCTGCGGGCGGGGCCGGCAATCGACGAAATTGCCCCGGCGGTCAAGATAAACCAGAAGGACCATGCCCAGGGCCACATCTGCCCCGGCTGCGCCCTGTGGCTGGCCGAAGGCCCCGCGGGGCTGCAGGCCGCGGCGGAAGCCCGGGCGGAGGCCGCCGTCGCGGGGGAAGCCGAAAACTTTTACCGGGGGGTCTCCCTGGCCATGGCCGGGGTCCGGCGCTTCATGGTCCGTTACGCGGAACTGGCGGAAACCATGGCCGCCGATCCCGCTGCCGCCGACGCTTCCGGCGCGGGGCAGTCCCGGGACCTGGAAGAAACTGCCCGGATCTGCCGTAACCTTGCCCGGCGGCCCCCCGAAACCTTCAGGGAAGCGGTCCAGTCCCTGTGGTTCCTCTTTGTGATCCTCCACATGGAATCCAACGCTTCCTCCTTTTCTCCCGGCAGGATGGACCGGTACCTCTATCCTTTCTACGAACGGGACACCGCCGCGGGCCGTCTTGATAAAAACGGTGCCCTGGAAATCATCGAATGTCTGTGGATCAAGTTTAACGAAATTGTGTATATGCGGAACCGGAACAGCGCCAAATATTTTGCGGGCTTTCCCATCGGCTTTAACATTGCCGCCGGGGGACAGGACGAAGCGGGGAACGACACGGCCAACGATCTGTCCTTCCTTTTCCTGAAAGCCCAGGAAGACCTGGGCCTCCCCCAGCCCAACCTTTCGGTCCGGCTCCACAGGGATACCGGGGACGAACTGCTCCACCGGGCAATCGGGGTAGTGGCCCGGGGTTCGGGGATGCCCCAGTTCTTTAACGACGAAGCGGTGATCCCCGCGCTGCGCCATCTTGGAATCGAAGCCGCGGACGCGGCGGACTACGCGGTGGTGGGCTGCGTGGAACTCTCTACCCAGGGGAACAATCTGGGCTGGAGCGACGCGGCGATGTTCAACCTGAACAAGGTGCTGGAACTTACCCTGACCGGCGGCAGGGACCTTCTCTCGGGCAGGCAGATTGCTCCGGACCGGGGAAACCTGGCCGCCTACGCTTCATTTGAAGAACTGGAAGCCGCCTTTGCCGCCCACCTGGACTGGTACATCGAAAAGATGATCCGCTGCTGCGAGGAAGTGGAAAAGGCCCACGCCGATCTGCTGCCCACCCCCTTCCTTTCCGCGGTGATACAGGACTGCCTGGAAAAAGGGGTGGATGTTACCGGGGGCGGGGCAAAATACAACCTTTCGGGCATTCAGATGATCCAGGTGGCAAACCTGGCGGACAGCCTCGCGGCGATAAAGCTGCTGGTGTACGACGAACGCCGGGTAAAGGCCGGAGAATACCTTGCCGCCCTGGAAACGGACTACGAGGGCCGGGAAAGCCTGCGGCAGATGATCTTAAAGCGGGTTCCCAAATATGGCAACGATGTGGAATGGGTGGACGCCCTGGGGGCAAAATGGGCCGGATATTTCCGCCGGGCCCTGGAACGGTACGTTAACTACCGGGGAGGGCCCTACCATACCGGAATGTACACCGTCTCCGCCCACGTGCCCATGGGCGAGATGGTAGGGGCTTCCCCCGACGGCCGCCGGGCCCGGTCCCCCCTGGCGGACGGGGGCATGTCCCCCATGTACGGCCGGGACATAACGGGCCCCACGGCGGTGCTGAAATCGGTATCCAGGATGGACAAACTGCTGACTTCCAACGGCGGGCTCCTGAATATGAAATTCCTCCCCGAATTCTTTACCGCCCCCGGGGGCGTCGAAAAGTTCGGCATCTTCCTCCGGTCCTTTGTGGATCTGGAAATTCCCCACATCCAGTTTAACGTGGTCCGCCGGGAAGATCTGGAAGCGGCCCGGAAAAATCCCGAACAGTACCGGAGCCTGACCGTGCGGGTCGCGGGCTACACCGCTTACTTTACCGAGCTTGCCGGGGAACTTCAGGAAGAAATTATCGCCCGGACCAGCTACGGCTCGCTGTGACTATTCCGGATCAGGGGCCGGCGGATTCGGGAACGAAGGGGACGGTTTTCGATATCCGCCGCTTTTCCATCCACGACGGGGAGGGGATCAGGACCACGGTTTTTCTTAAAGGCTGCCCTCTCCGCTGCGCGTGGTGCCAGAATCCCGAAGGGCTGGATCCCGGCATCGGGCTCCTCTGGTTTTCCGGGAACTGTATATACTGCGGGGCCTGCGGAACCTGCGGGGATCCCCGGCAGTTTATCGCCGGGACCGGCGCGGAAACAGCGGCCCTGGAAAACTGTCCCACCATGGCCCTGCGCATGGACGGCCGGATCATGACCGCGGGCGGGGTTCTGGCGGAACTGGAAAAGGACGCGGTATTCTACCGCCGGGGCGGGGGGATCACCCTTTCGGGGGGGGAGCCGCTGGCCCAGGAGGATTTTGCCGCCGCCATTCTGGAGGCGGCAAAGGGCGCGGGGTTTCACACCGCGGTGGAAACCTCCCTCTACGCCCCCCGGAAGGGGGTGGACCGGATCGCCGCCCTTTCGGACCGGATCTTCGCGGACTGTAAAATTTTTGACGAGGCGGAGCATACCGCCGCCACGGGAGCGTCCAACCGGATCATTCTGGACAATATCGCCCGGCTCCTTACGGGCCCCCATGCCGGCCGGGTGATCATCCGGACGCCCCTGGTGCCGGGCTTTACCGCTTCCGAAGAAAATATCGCTTCCATCGCCCGGTTTATCAGCGGCCTCTATCCCCAGGTGCGGTACGAGCTTTTAAACTACAACCCCTTAGCGGCGGGGAAGTACCCGTTAACGGGGAGGGAGTACTGCTTCGCGGAAAACCCCGATCCCTACGGCGCCGAAGCAATGGAAACATTCCGGGCCGCCGCTAAAAAAAACGGAATCCGGCCGGACCGGATACTGGAGTGGACATGAACACAATCGGCATTGACATCGGGGGCACCCTGCTGCGGGCGGCGGTTTTTAACGAAGACTTTGCCATCCTGGACCGGACCGCCTTTCCCAACGACAGAAACGCCGGCGCCGAAGCAAACGCCGGCAAACTTGCCGCTTTTATCCTGGACGCCGCCGGGGGGCCGGAGTCCGCCGGTTCCCTTTTTAAGGGAATCGGTATCGGCTGTCCCGGCCCGCTGGATTTCAGGGCGGGGAAGGTACTTAATCCGCCGAACCTCTACGGCTGGAACGGTTTTGAAATCGTCCGGTTTTTTGAAGAAAAAACGGGCCTTAGAACGGTACTGACCAACGATGCCAATGCCGCGGGACTGGCGGAAGCGCGGCTCGGAGCGGGAAAGGGCTGCGAATCGGTATTTTACATCACCGTTTCCACCGGCGTCGGGGGAGCCTATATCTACAGGGGGGAACTTGTATCCGGGGCCCATTCCGCCGCCGCGGAAATTTACGATTTGATCGTCTGCGAGGATCCCTGGCATCACAAGGGGGCAAACCCCGGGTCTCTGAACGAAACCTGCGGCGGCGACGCCCTGGCCCGGCAGGCGGCGGAGGCCTTCGGCAGGCCCGTGGACGCGAAGGAACTGTACGAGGATCTCTATCTTGTACAGCGCCATCCCGAAGCCCTGCGGATTGTTGAACGGGCCCTGGACAACATTGCCAAAGGGATTGGGAATATCGCCTGCACGGTAGACCCGGATCTGTTTATCTTTGGCGGTTCCATCGCCCTTCACAGTCCGGGTTTTCTGGAAAAACTGGAAGAACGGGCCCGGCTCTACATGATAGACCCGGCGTACCTGCGGATCAGCGTTCCCCGGTTCGGCGGCGACGCGGGGCTTATCGGCGCGGCCCTTCTTTTATCCTAGAACCCTCCGTTCTTCCCGGCCCCAAAACCCCGATTCCCGGTAACTAAAAAAGGTCTCCCCGGAAAAGACCAGGTGATCAAGAAAATGGATGCCCAGTACGTCCGCCGCGGTTTTCAGGGTGCCGGTCATTTCGTCGTCTTCCGCGGAGGGTTTAACCTTTCCCGAAGGGTGATTGTGGGCTACGCAGACCGCGCTGGCCCTGTCCTGAAGGGGATCGGAAAACACTTCCCGGGGATGAACAATGGTCCTGTTGACCAGGCCTACGGTAACAACCCGTACCGCGAGGACTTCATGGGCGCCGTTAAGGGAAAGACAGATAAACCGTTCCTGCCGACGGTCCGCGAAGTGCCGGATAAGCTCGTATACGTCCGCGGGCTCCCGAATCCGCGTTCCCTGCTGCCCCCAGCGCCGGCGGCCCAGCTCCAGCATGGAAGTGACGGCGCAGGCCTTGGACAAGCCCAGACCGTTAATCCGGGCCAGTTCCTGGACGGAAGGAATATCCTTGCAGCGGTCCAGTTTATCTAACAGTTCCCCCGCCAGAACGTCCACTCCCTTGCCCCTGATACCCGTGTTAAGGACAATGCAGAGCAGGTCCCAATCCGACAGGGCCCCGGGCCCGTCCTTGAGAAGCCGTTCCCGGGGTCTTTCTTCCCGGGGAAGGGAGAGAAGGCCCCGGGAAATACCGTCCGAAGACCCGGCAGGATTCTCGGCCAGATAAAAAGCTGTCATACCCCCTATAAGGGCGTTAAAAACTACGGCGCTTTCCTGCAAACGCTCTTTTTTTTAAAAATTGCCGGGCTCCGGCCGATACAAGTAGTAGATGCGTTTTTTTATCCCGCTTTTTCTGTGGTGCTGCGTCCTGCAGCTCTCCGCCCGTCCCCCCCGCTCCCTCCAAAAGCCCGCCGAAAACACCGTTCTTCCTCCACCGGCGGTATTTATCCTCCCCCAAAGCGCCGAAGAACCGGCGGAAGAAACCCCCGTCCCGGACGGGGTCCTTCCGGAAAAGGCGGCGGCGGATATAACCATCCACGAAATTCCCGGTCCTCCCCGGCCCATTCTGGGAACCGGAAAAACAGGGCCGGAACTGCTTCTTGCCTTTCTTTTAAGTGAAAATAAAAATACCGACCGGACTTTTGCGGAACAGCTGGTGGGCCTGTATATCGCCGAGGCGGAAACCGAAGGGGTCAACCACGATATAGCCTTTGCCCAGATGTGCCTGGAAACGGGATTCCTCCGTTTCGGGGGGCTGGTACGGCCGGAGATGAATAATTTCTGCGGGCTGGGTTCCATCGGTCCCGGCGAACCGGGAGAACAATTCCCCACGGCACAGATAGGGGTCCGGGCGCACATTCAGCACCTGAAAGCCTACGCGACGGATCTGCCCCTGACGGGGGAACTGGTGGATCCCCGGTACCGTTTTGTCCGTCCCGGTTCTTCTCCCGCGGTACAGGGACTTGCCGGTACCTGGGCCGCGGACAAACTGTACGCGGAAAAAATCGAAGCTATCCTGGCCAGGATGTACCGGTTCCCGGAAAACGAAAACCCGGGAAAAAACTAACTACGGCGCCTTTGTCAAGGCGGAAGTTACCCGCTTACCCGCGCTCCGTACCCGGCGTTCCGTACCGGCCATAGTGTACCTTTGCCGGATCAAAGCGATCCTTGGGATGGGTCTCCTTTGCGGGATAGCCCAGGGCGACAAGGGCCGCGGGAACAATGTGGGGCGGCAGGCCGAAGGCGTCCATAAACGCCCTGACCCTGCTCTTGCCGGGATACCAGCCGAGCCAGACCCCGCCCAGCCCTTCGCCGGTGATCTGGAGCAGGGCGTTTTCCACCGCGGCGGAAATGTCCTGGATCCAGAAGATGTCTTCCCCCGCCGCGGCGTCCGCTCCCACAAGGCCCGCTGCCGCGGAAGCTTCGTAGTCCGGGTCGCCCTTTCGCAGATCAACGCAGGCGGCCAGCACCACCGGAGCGCGGAGGCACATTTTTGCCCAGGGGCTCATGCCGGCTGCCGCCTCCCGGTCCTTTTGGTCCGTCAGCACAAGAAATTCCCAGGGCCGCCTGTTATGGGCCGAGGGGGCCTCAAAGGCGGCCCTGAGGATCCGTTCCAGTTTTTCCGGTTCCACCGGCTTGTCAAGAAAATCCCGTACCGAGCGGCGGGTAAAAATCGCTGTCATCCTAAGCCTCCGTAAGATTAGTGGACTTGTCCGGCAGCCGGACAAGTTTATTCCGTCCGCGGGTTTACTACCCCGCTCTTGGAGCGGGGAGGTTCATTCTACCGTTACCGTACCGTCATTTAACGCGGTGACACGGGAACCGGTTTCGACCGCCGCCAGGAATTCATCCCCCAGGGTATCAACGGTCAGTATGGGCCTTTCGGTCCAGACCCCCGCGAGGATTGCCCCCGCCGCAGCCAGGGAATCGATGGGATTGCTGAACAGAAGACAGGCCGGTTCTTTTTCCAGCGCGGCGGCGCAGAAAATAACCAGCCCGCCGGTGGTGGAACCGATGGTCTGGGGCAGGCACAGGGCCTTTCCCGCCATCGGTTTTCCGTACAGCGCCGGATTGTTCTGATCCGAACACCGGGCTTTTTTGTCGCCGAACAACAGGGCCTTCTGAAAACTTGCCAGGGTATTAAAACCCTCCCGGGAAACCAGCGCTTCGGCCTTAACGCCCCCCTTATCCTTAGCGGGGACAATCACTCTGCCTTTGAATGTTTTCACTTTTCCACCTCCCCTGCCGCAGAGCCGGTAATGACTGCGATAATTTCATCATCCGTATAGTACCGGGAAGAGGTATAGGTCCGCAGTTTGTTGGAATTGGTGATCACCGGCATTTTGCCGCACAGGGGGTTGTTCATGTACATCAGGGGACAAATATCGCTGACCACCGCCCCGGCTTTTTGCAGCTTTGCGGCCTCCGGCAGTTTACGGAATTCTTTCAGCACCGCGGGAGCCGCGGTAAACACCGTGACCGGCGACAGTTTCCGCCGGCCGGTTCTTTCCAGGCCGGAAAGAACCCTGTCCGTCCAGGCTTTCAGCTGATCCAGAGACAGATGGGGACAGCCCACAAAACACAGCCTGGGTTCCGCGGCGGGATCCTTCCAGATGCAGGGATAGCTCCGCTTAACCCGTTCCAGTTCCGCATCGTCTATAACATAAACAGGCGCTTTTTTCAGAATAAGCCTGGAACCCAGGGCCTTTGCTTCCGGGGTCAGATTTTCCACATGGTACAATCCCACCGCGCCGTTGCTTGCCGCCGCGGCCCCCATATCTTTAAGATAATCGGCGGCAGCCCGGCCCGCTTCGGTATTCCGGTTCAAATCCCGGCCTATCCATTGATCAAGCCCCCGGATAAAGGGAACCTCTTCCATGACCTTCATGCCGACAGCGCTTCCCAAAAGCTGGGCCTCGGGTTTTTGTTTTGTCCGTACTTCGATGATCCAGGCAGCCCTGCGGCCCTCATCGGTAAGAAGGCCGAAACAGGGGACCCTGCCGGCGATGCTTCCGAAAAGTTCGATGATCCCCGAATTACGGTTGCACCGGGCGCCGAGGACCGAATTGGCATAGACTACGGCGCTTGACTCCGCCCAGGAAAGAACATCTCCCTTTTGGGGAATGTTTCCCACCTCGCCCATGTAACAGGTACAGGTAAATCCCTCGTCGTTAACCAGCCCCAGCCTGCGAAGCTGTTCCTCATAGGCGGCCTGTTTGGAATACATGATCCCGAAGAAGATCTTCTGGGCCAGGCTAACGGGGACATTGATGTCCAGCGGCCTGGGATCCACCGTAAATTTCTGGGATGAAAAGACACCCGCCCGGATCAGGGTATCCATCAGGGCATATAGGGGTTTCATGACCGAAAGGCCGAAGCTGGTTACCAGATGACCGGCGGCCCCCGTAACGGGAACCATTTTTTCGGCGCCAAAGGTTTCACCGTACATAACCAGGGTCTTCATCACCCGGGCCATCACTTCCCCTTTTTCACCGGCCAGGATCCCCGCTTCCTCTTTGGTCAGCTTCATGGTAAAGGCCGGAGCGTCCACCGTTTTTTGCACCCGGAGAGTTTCCGCCGCCCCGGATCGCTTTACCCGCGCGGCGGCGGTTTTTGGCACGGCCCGCTTTTTGGGAGAACCTTTTTGTACCGTTTTATCCGACGGTTTTTTCGCCGCGGGCGTTTTTGCCGCCGACCGCCCAGCCGGTGTTTTTTTGTCCGACGGTTTTTTTGCTACGGCCTTTTTAGCCGCCGTCGGTTTTCTTGCCGCGGGCGTTTTTACCGCCGCCACTTTAGCCGCCGGCTTCTTTGCCGCGGGCGCTTTTGCCGCCGGCCGCCCAGCCGGCGTTTTTCTGTCCGGCGGCTTTTTCGCCGCCGGCGTTTTTACCGCCGCTTGTTTAGCCGCCGGCTTTTTAGCCGCGGACGCTTTTGCCGCCGGCCGCCCAGCCGGCGTTTTTCTGTCCGACGACTTTTTCGCCGCCGGCGTTTTTATCGCCGCTTGTTTAGGCGCCGGCTTCTTTGCTGCGGGCGCTTTTGCAGCCGCCTGTTTAGCCGCCGGCTTCTTTACCGCCGTCTTGTCAACTGTTTTCTGTGCCATACGTACTCCTATATCTCCAGGGCCAGCCGGTACGCGGCCCGGTTCGCTTCCAGAATCTTTCCCGGGCTAAAACTGTCGCCGATATTGTACAGTTCGGGAGCGGTATTTTCAGCGAGGGCCTCAAGGTACAGGGCGTTATCCGGCACGCCCCCCGCGGCAATAACCACCAGATCCGCCGGCAGGGATTCGGGCGTTTCTTCCACCAAAAGTTTCCGGGCCAGGGGGTTTACCACGTTTTCCGGCAGTATGGGATGCCAGGTAACGCAGGGATCGGGAACGGTTTTGGAAATGTTCCGGGCCACCTCCGCCCCCTTCCTGGTTACCCTGGTCAGCCTGGTACAGTTAAGGAACTTTACCCCGCCCTTCTTCAGATAGTAGATCAGATGACCCCGGTTGGCGGTACAGGTATGGTTCATGATGTATTTATCCATTTCCACCACCGTAACCTCGCAGTTCTTTTCATACCGGAGCCAGTAGGCGGTCTCGCAGCCCACCACCCCGCCGCCGACGACAACAATTTTTTTCGCGTTCCCCAGCAGTTCCGGACGGGCCAGGAGATCGGATGCCCGGAGGGCATCGTTAACGCCCGGCGCCGGGGGCAGGGTCTCCTGAGTACCCTGGGCAAAGACAAGGACATCGGCCTTGAGCCGTTTAAGGATCTTGAGATCCACCGTAGTTTTTGGCTTGAAGGACAGCTTATATTCGGAAGCGGTCTGCTTTAAAAGCCCCTCAAGATACAGACGGTAGTTTTCGATTTCGTATTTTATCTTTGCCCTTCCGCCGGGAAGCAGCCTGCCCCCTATTCCCGCCCCTTTTTCATAGAGGATCACCTGATGTCCCCGCCGGGCCGCGGTTACCGCGGCGGTAATTCCCGCGGGACCCGCTCCGATAACGGCGATTTTTTTCTTTTTTACCGCCGGGGAGGGAATAAGGGGAAACACATGTTCAAAGGAAGTCCGGGGGTTTACCGCGCACTGGGGATGCCCCCCCTCCACAAATTCGTTAACGCATCCCTCCTGGCAGCCTATGCAGGGCCGGATCTCTTCAACCCTGCCCGCGTAGGCCTTGGCGGGCCACAGGGGATCCGCCAGCAGGGGACGGCCCAGCATGATCATGTCGGCCTTTCCCTCCCGCAGGGCCGCTTCGGCCAGATCGGGATAACCGAGCTTCCCCACCGCCGCAATCGGGACCGGAAGCCCCCGGTTGGATCTGACATTGCTTTTTGCGAAATAATCCCTGACCAGGGCGCTTACTTCCAGAAAACATCCGGGCGGCATGGAAGAAGGGGGATGGGGCAGCCACCAGTTATCGTAACAGCCCAGATCCACGTCAAAGATGTCCACCCCCGCCAGCACCAGATTGCGCATATAGCCCAGGGTCTGTTTGACCGTCCGGCCCCGGGTGAATTTTTTCAGGGAGCCCGTAGCCTTCATTCCCTCGCCATAGGTTTCGTTTAACGCCAGGGACAGATCGATGCGGTACATGACGGGAAAGTCCGGCCCGGTCCGCTTCCGTATCTCCCGGACGCAGTCGATGCCGAAGGCCTCTTTATCGGCATACCTCCCCAGGATCCGGCGGTTAAAGGCGCCGTTGGTCATCTGTTCCAGAAGGTACCCTTCGTGGC
Organism: Spirochaetaceae bacterium; assembly: GCA_031265015.1. Classification (GTDB taxonomy): domain Bacteria; phylum Spirochaetota; class Spirochaetia; order Treponematales; family Breznakiellaceae; genus JAISBN01. The sequence goes on from JAISDG010000121.1 coordinate 11,955, forward strand.
CGTGAAGATAGGCTCCGTCAAGCCCCGCGGTTTTCGCGTCCGCCGCGGCCTGGCCCATATTGCGGACGATCTTTCTGAGCTTCCCGCCGCTTAAGGGAGCGCAGGGGATCTGGGGTATATAAAAAGAAGGATTCCAGGACGCCGAATTGGGGAGCTTGTGCATGGTCAGAAGACACTGGGGATTCCCCACCCGGCCCAGGCCGGGGGTAAGCTGAATAAAGATCCGGGAACCGAAGGCATGCACCCCCTGGGCCAGATCCCGCCAGCCCGCAAATACCGACCGGGACCGGTCGATCCGGGGAAAGTAAGACAGTCCCCCCAGCTCGGTAATGGAGTTGTCCAGGCCGTGGCTTACCGGAACAAGCCCTGTGGTGATAAGCCCCGCTCCGCCCCGGGCCCGTTCGTAAAAATACTGTAGCATTTTCTCGCTGGGGCGGCCCGTCTCGTCGCACATAGAGATGTTTCCCATGGGCGCCATGACAATACGGTTTTTTACCGTCAGTTTATTTATCTGGATTGGGGAAAACAGGCTGTGATAGGGGTAATACGCTTTGGTCATCCGGGCGTTTTCCAGCAGACGGGTAAAACTCCCTTCTTTTCCTTCTTCCAGAAACCAGTTTCCGTACCGGTCTATCCATTTCTGCACCTGCGGATCTGTTTTTATCATGACGGCCCCCCATAGTCGTTTTACATACAGTATACACCGGGTTCCCGAAAAAAACACCCCTCATGTATGTACGCATGTACGCACACCACTATAGATTTTGTGATACCCGAGGCAGCAGTTCACTTTGTCTTCATTACTTCCACGCCGTCCCAGTCCCCGGGGGGCGGATCGGCGGCATAGGCCCGGCAGCGGTCCAGCAGATTTTGGGCGTTGTAATCGCCGGGCAGAAGCAAAAGGGCCGCTTCAAACCGGGCCGCCGCTCCGGTAAAGTCCCGCCGGTAGTACCGCTCCATCCCCTGATTATGGGCAGCCCAGGCTTTTTCTTCGGCAGAGTCCAGGGTCCGCCGGAGGGTATAAATTTTAACCCCCCGGCTTTTGCCCTTTACCGCGACGGTATCCAGAAGCCGGAGGGGAAGAGGGGCGGAAAGGCCCGCTCCGTTCAGCGCCCCGGCGGAAAGTTTTTCCAGTTCCACCGCCAGGGTTTCGCTTACCAGGAGCTCCGCATGGTAGGGCTTGGTAAGCCCTTCCATCCGGGATGCCAGGTTCACCGTGTCGCCGATAACCGTATAGTCCATCTTCCGCTCACTGCCGATATTGCCCACCGTCACCTCTCCGTAATTAATGCCGATACCGATGTGGAATTCGGTTTTGCCCAGCTCCTTTTGGGTCTTGTTAAACGCCGCTACCGCGTCAAGCATGTCCAGTCCCGCCAGGACCGACTGCAGGGGATCGTCGGGATGTTTTACCGGAGCGCCCCAGAAGGCCATAATCGCGTCCCCGATATATTTGTCCACAATGCCGCTCCGGTTCATGATAATGTCCACCTGGCCGGAAAAATAGCGGTTCAGGGATTTGACCAGCTCATCCGGGCTTAAGCCTTCGGAGATGGTGGTAAAACTGCGGATATCGGAAAAGAGGATCGCCAGTTCCCGGTTATCCCCCACCAGCATGGATTCGGGAGAGGCAAAGAATTTTTCGATTAAATCCCTGGGGACATATTTTTGAAAGATCCGGCGGATCCGCTCTTCCTTTTTCCGGGCCAGCACCGCTTCAAAGGCCTGGCCCTTGATCCGGCTGTAGGCCTGTTCCAGATCCCCCATCATCGCGTTAAAGGTCAGGGCCAGGTGGCCCGTCTCGTCCCGGTATTCGACCGGCACCCGTTCGTCCAGCTTTCCCCCGGCGATGATCCCGTTCATAGCCCCGATAACCCGGCCCAGGGGACTGGTCAGCTGCCGGGCAAAAAGCGCCAGAAGCAGCGCCGCCGCGGCCAGAGAAACCGCCAGGGTAATAAGGGTTTGGGTGGTGATTTTATCCGCGTCGGCATAAAAAACGGACCGCTCTTCCGTCAGCACGATGTACCAGCCGAAGGGGATGGAATAAAAGGATCGGAACACCCTGGTTATCCCGCCGATTTCCGCGGCGGAAAGGCCGCCGTCTTCCTCTTCCAGCAGGGAAAGAAGTTTTTCCGCTTCGGCCGCGCTCAATGTCACGGGAGAGGTGCTCATGGCAAGGTTCCCCCCGTTGTCCAGGGCCAGGATGATCTCGGTATCGCTTACCAGCATGCTTTGGGCATAGGCGGCTGCCGCTTCCCGGGCGGCGCGGATCATTTCGGGCCGGGAATCGTAGTTGTTTTCTTCCAGCAGATCCCACTGGTTTTCGGTATAGTTTTTCAGCTGCGCCGCCTTGAAGCTTAAAAACCGGTCCGCGACCCGGGTAACGCCGTTAAGGGCATTGAAATAGGAGGCTGTTTCCGACAACACCATGGCAACGGTAATAAGGGGCAGGATGACAAGAAAAATTTTTACCCGTATCTTCATAGGCCAAGTTTATAGGGCGCTTCTCTTTCCGGCAATAGGATCTGACCACAGGATCAGGGCTGACCGTAGTCCTTAGGAACGACGGCGGCTATATAACCGTTCCGGGGTACAAAACCTGGTTTTTGGGGATCACGATAATGCCGTCCACGATATAGTAATGGTCGTAGCTGCCGTCCGGCCGCTTAATGTTGTCAATACCGATACGGCAGCCCTCGCCGATGCAGGCGTTTTTATCGATAATCGCCCCCTTGATGATGCTGCCCTTGCCGATGCCCACATTGGGGACCCGCTTTTCCTCGTTAAGCTTTTTCTGCTCCTCCGATTCGTAGTAGTCCGCGCCCATGCAGATCACCCCGTTCAGGCTCGCCCCCGACTCTATGGTGGTTCTGACCCCCACAATGGAATTTGAAATCGACGCGTTGGTGATGATACAGCCTTCGGCGGCCAGGGACTGGTTCATGTTGCTGAAATTCATCTTTGACGGGGGCAGCGCCCGGACATGGGTATAGATGGGCATGGCCTCGTCGTAAATATCAAACCGGGGACGCAGGGTGGTCAGCTCCAGGTTCGCCTCGTAAAAGCTTCTGATGGTCCCGATGTCCTCCCAGTACCCTTTAAAAACATAGGCGTTCACCTTGAGCTTGTCGATGGACTGGGGGATAATCTCCTTGCCGAAATCGGTAAGCTCGTTGCTCAGACATTCTTCCATGGCCGCGGCGTTGAACACGTAGATCCCCATGGACGCCAGGTATTCGTCCCTGTCGTTTTTATCCCGCTTCAGTTCCGGCGGGGCCCTGTAGTCCGAAATGTCCCTGTCCGGCCCGGGCTTTTCCAGAAATTCGGTAATCCCCGAACTTTTATTCACCTTGAGAATCCCCAGATGGCTCGCCTCTCCCCTGGAAACGGTGGTACAGGCGATGGTAATGGCCGCCCCGGATTCCCGGTGTTTCCGGATAAAATCCTTCAGGTCCATCCGGTACAGCTGATCCCCGGAGAGGATTAGATAGTACGAGGGATTCTGGGTCCTGAAGTGGATAAAGTTTTTTCTAATGGCGTCGGCGGTACCTTCGAACCAGCTGGTATGCTCAAAGGTCTGTTCCGCGGCAAGGATTTCCACAAAACCCTGGGAAAAAATATCGAAGACATAGGTTTGGGCAACGTGCAGATTAAGGGACGCCGAATTAAACTGGGTCAGCACATAGATCTGCCTGAAATTGGCGTTGATACAGTTGGATATGGGAATATCCACCAGCCGGTATTTACCCCCAAAGGGACCCGCCGGTTTTGCCCTCGCTTGGGTTAGGGGAAACAGCCGGGTCCCCTTCCCGCCCCCCAGTACAATAGACAAAACTTCTGTCATAGTTACCCTCTTTTGTATAGTTAAAGTACCGGTACTGCCGCATGATGATAACTCTTATGATGAACGTATTCACAGTATACACTTTTTCGCTCTGTATGTCGATACCGCTGTTCGTTCTCAGTACCGTGAATTGATCGCCTCCTTTATCCTGAAGGGCTAACACATAGCTACTTTGGCTTAAAGACCGTTATCATCCCCTCATTGTAAACACAGTTGTTTTTTGCCGCACCCGGCGTCTTTGGGGCAGACCACCGCGCATTGTCCTTTTTCCCTTCCGGGGTTACAATCGGGGAATGAGCGATCCCCGGAAAAACCTGGAACAGATCCTGGGCAGCCCCGAATTTGCCCCGAATATCGTGGTGAACCGGCTTATCCCCGCCGCGGAAGGGTCCTATGTCCCCTTCCCCGCGGATCTGGACGAGCGCATTGCCGGGGCCCTGCGGTCCCGGGGGATTGAACGGATCTACACCCACCAGGGAGAGGTCTGGGAATAAGTCCGTTCCGGCCGCAGCGTGGTGGTGGTTACCCCCACGGCATCGGGAAAGACCCTCTGTTATAACCTTCCGGTCCTCCAGGCCCTGCTGGAGGATCCCGAAGGCCGGGCGCTGTACCTCTTCCCCACCAAGGCCCTGTCCCAGGACCAGCAGTCGGAACTGGGGGCCCTGGTTTCCCCCGCCCCCGAAACGGGGGGAACCGCCGAAGCCCCGCCCGAAACCGCGGCGGCGGATTTTCTCGGCCTCCCCGTCAAGGTGGTCACCTACGACGGCGATACTCCGGGAAGCCTGCGGACCGCCGCCCGGGACGAGGGGCGGATCGTGATCAGTAACCCCGACATGCTCCACGCGGGGATCCTGCCCAATCATCCCAAATGGATTAAGTTTTTCTCCCGCCTTAAATTCATCGTCATCGACGAAACCCACGCCTACCGGGGGGTTCTGGGAAGCCACGTGGCCAACGTTATCCGCCGGCTCCGCCGGATCGCCGCCTTTTACGGCGGAAATCCCCGGTTCATCCTCTGTTCCGCCACCATCGCCAATCCCCGGGAACTGGGGGAGGCCCTTATCGGCGGCGGGAACCTGGCCCTGGTGGACAAAAACGGCGCTCCCCGGGGTGAAAAGCGGGTAATCCTCTACAATCCGACCCTGGTGGACGCCGCCCAGGGAATACGCCGCTCTTCGGTGTCCGAAAGCCGCCGCTGGATGGCGGCCCTGCTCAAGGGGGGGATCAAAACCATCCTGTTCGCCCATTCCCGGATCAAAACCGAGGTGGCCGCTTCCTATGTCAACGAGGACCTGACAAACTTCTATACCGGGAATTCAGGCATCCGGGTGGAACCCTACCGGGGCGGGCTTTTGCCTAACGAGCGGCGGGAAATCGAACGGGGCCTGCGGGAGGGGACGATCCGGGGGGTGGTAAGCACCAACGCCCTGGAACTGGGAATCGACATCGGGGGACTGGACGCGTCGGTGGTGTCGGGTTTTCCCGGTTCCTTCAACAGCTTCTGGCAGCAGTCGGGCCGGGCGGGCCGCCGGGGCGGGACTTCGGTGTCGGTCTTTGTGGCCTCCTCCAATCCGGTGGATCAGTTTATTATGAACGATCCGGAGTGGTTTTTCGGCAAGGGCGCGGAAGAGGGCCGGATCGATCCGGATAATCCCTATATCCTTACCGATCATGTCAAATGCGCCTGTTTTGAGCTGCCCTTCAGGGACAGGGATATCGCGGAAAACGCCGAACCCTTCGGCCCGGGGGCTGCCGACGTCCTGTCCTTCCTTGAGGAAGACGGCATCGTCCGCCATACGGGCCCTTCCCCCGCCGAAGCCTCCGGAACCGCCCCCAATGCCCAGTATTGCGGGCGCTGGCACTGGTCGGACAGATCCTTTCCCGCGGAGGGGATCAGCCTGCGGTCGGCCTCCGCGGACAACGTGGTGATTGTGGATATGACCGGCGGACGCAGCGCCGTCATCGGAGAGATGGACCGGCCCAGCGCCAAAGAGCTGATCTTTAAAAACGCCGTCTACATCCACCGGGGCCGGCAGTACCTGGTGGAGGAACTGGACATCCCCAACCGGAAGTGCATGGTCCGGGAAGCGGAGGTAAACTACTTTACCGACGG